>DXBN01000033.1 GCA_019116505.1 Candidatus Enterococcus avicola
AAGAAACTATATTGAAATAAATTCAAAGCAACTAAAGTAACAATTCCAACACCAATCAAAACAAAAATAGATTGGTTCATGACAAGAATTAATTGCCAATCAAGCCATAAGAAATATAAAATTCCAGCAAACATTGACCATAAAATCGTACTTTTTTTGAAATTCTCCTTAAAAGCTTTAAAAAACGTTTCAACAATCTTACTCTCATCAACTTCAATCATCCGTTTTATAACGACAAAACCGGCTGTTTGAGCTGCCCCGATTGTGACTAAGGGCAGACTCGCAAGTAGAATACAAAGATTTAAAGTCAGTAAATGCCATATTTTTAACCCCGCTTTAAAGAACCATCCATCTATTCGAAATATATTCTCCATTCCTTACTCCTTCACAGCTCCAACAACGATACCTTGTACAAAATATTTTTGTAATAAAGGATAGATAACTAACAACGGAATTACTGCTACAACAATTTTAGCAGCATTCAAATTTTTATCAGAAACCGCTAAAAGAGATTGTAATTGTTCCGTTGATAAGTTCGTTGATTTTTGTATAGTTTCCGCGACATTAATTGTCAACGATTGAATGTATGTCATTAGTGGATAATTTTCTGTCTTAGTCATATAAATCAAACCACTAAAGAAATCATTCCAACTTCCTACAATACTAAATAATGAGACAGTTGCTAACGATGGTAATGACATCGGAATATATATTTTAGTTAAAATTTGCCATGGATTTGCTCCATCAATCAGTGACGACTCTTCGAGCGATTTGGGTATTCCTCTGAAAAAGTTCATAACTAAAATAACATTACCAATCGGAACAGCCCCCGGTAATATTAATGCCCACACAGAATTCAACAACCCCAAATTACGAACAACCAGATAAGTTGGAATCATGCCTCCACTAAAGAGCATCGCAAAAATCATTATGTTCATAAATAATTTTCGGGAATGAAACACTTTTGTACTTTTAGATAGTGGATAAGCCATTGTTACGATAATGACTAGATTTAAAACCAATGATGCGATAACGCGAAAAACAGAAATACTAAATGATCTCCAAAATTGTGAATCCGAAACAATTCTTTCATATGCAGCCCAAGTAAAATCAACTGGTAATAATTTTACTTGATTAGCCGAAACAGCTTCACTTGAACTTAGAGATGTCGCAATAACGTTAATCATGGGAATCAAGCAAGATAAAGCGAGTAAAATTACAATTGTATAAATAATAAAATGTCTAACACCAAATTTTTCTTTCATTCTTTATTCCTTTACCTTTCTTAAAACATTACTCGATTTGTTTTCTTTTCGGCTAATTTATTCGATCCCAAAATTAAAATCAGACCGATGATTGACTTAATTAATCCAACAGCCGTTCCAAGACTATAGTCACGACCAATTAAACCGATACGATAGACATAGGTATCAATAATATCCCCACTTTGATAAACAACAGGTGAATACAAATTATAAACTTGATCAAATCCCGCATTTAAAATACCTGGTAATGATAGAATCGACATTAATAAAATAAATGGTAGCATTCCAGGTAATGTCACATTTTGGACTTTTTGACGCCAATTCGCTCCGTCCATTGTTGCAGCTTCATACAAACCAGGATCAATGGATGTTAATGCTGCTAGATAGATAATTGAATTGTATCCAAACTCCTTCCAAACTTCCGTTCCAATTAATAATTTTGGAAATAGGCTATTACTACCTAAAAAGTTCAGTGGATCCATTCCAAAACTTATTAGTATTTGATTGATAACACCATCTAAATTGAATAAACTGACCACCACTGACCCTAAAATAACCCACGACAAAAAATGGGGTAAATAGACGATTGTTTGAACAGATTTTTTCAACCATTTGATGCGGATTTCATTTAGTAAAATCGCAAAAATTATTGGAATAATTGTATTAAAAAGGATTTTCCAAAATGCGATAAAAACCGTATTTTTAGTTACTTGTAAAATATCCGGCAAACTAAATAAATATTTAAAGTGATCGAATCCAACAAACTCAGAACCAAAAACACCTTTTGCAGGTACATAATCTTGAAATGCCATTAACAACCCCGTCATCGGTGTATATGAAAAGACTAGTAAAAAGATGATTCCTGGTAAAACCATTGCTAAAAAAAACAGTTGATTTGAGCCTATCCATGATAATTTACTTTTTTTTACGTTCTTATTTGAATATTTATCAACAGATACTCCTTTGGCGATATCCATCTATATTTCCTCCTATGTGTTACTCCAAAATTAAAGGGGGGGTGGCTTAATGCCATACCCCCCTTCTTAATTAAATGACATTCTTTTCAATTATTTTTTATCATCTACGATTGATTGCATTTCAGAAAGAATCGCTTCTCCACCTTGCTTATTCCATGTAGCGACATAATTATCAAAATTCTCAAGTGATTCTTCACCAGTAATAAACTTAATAAACATCTCTTCTTCTAATTTCCCAACTTGTGCGCCATTTCTTTCATTGGCTTCAATTCTGTTAAAACGTGGTGGAAACTCTTCATGTAAAATTTCAGACTCCCGAACACTGCCCATTACCTGATCAACCGCTAAATAACGAGAAGCATAACGCGTCCAATTAACAGAATCTGCCTGCTCAGGATTATCCATATAACTTTTAATTTTATTAGCATTATCTTTAATAAAGAAAGAAGAAATATCTTCCATTGGAATTTCACCCGTAGCTGCTTTTGAAGCTAATACTGCATCATCTATTTCACTATAGGCATTTAAAAACACAACATTATATGGTTTGACAGTCCCATCTACATCTAGTTTTGAATATTCGTAGATTTCTGGATATTCTTTTTCCATATCATCGGAGTTCATCACATCTGCATAAATGAGGTTAATCATTTCCATTACTTTATCAATATCTTTGAAATCTTTACGTACAACAATAAATTGACCTGTTCCACGATTTGATACCGCATTAATTTTTCCATCCTTATTCACATTTTCAATAGCATAAGGGACAAAATCAGCTTTGGGATTACTTTGTTTTGCTTGGATTAATCCCCAATCCGGCATATGCCAAGGACCAGGTATGATACCAAATTCTCCATTTAGCATCATCGCATGTATATCATCATATGTTCTTGTTCCAAATTGTTTATCTAGTAATCCTTCGTCATACCATTCTTTGATATACTCCAAAGATTCTCTCATTGCTTCCGTATTCGATCCATAGTACATCTTTCCATCTGCATCTTGTAGATATGTTTTTGGATAAGCACCAAACGCATTCATAATCGCTGTTCCTGTATAAGCTGTCCCCCCGTGTCCTCCAGAAGATAACCAGAATGATAAAGCTGTCCCTACAGCTTTTCCAGTACCATCTAAATCGTTTTCTTGGAAAGCTTTTGCGGTTGTTTTTAACTCTTCTAAAGTAATTGCATTATTTCCATCTTTATCTAACTCAATATTTAATTCATCCAACCAATCTTTACGTATCCAAATCATGTTTGGACCAAAATCATCACTAGTAGAAGGTAAAGCCATCAATTTATCATCAAAAGTCGCTGCTTCTAATTGTAAATTATCAAAAGAAGCGTAGATATCTTTTAATTCCTGGCTCCCTTTCTCTTCAAAAACCTCTGACAAATCAGCAATTAAATCATTATCTACTAATTCCTCTAGTTCATCTCTTGAACCAACTAACATTGTATCTGGTAACTCCCCAGAAGCAATCGCTAAAGATACTTGACGATTATAGTCATCGCCACCTGCTTCAAAAGCACTCGTAAGTTCGATATTTAATTCTTCCTTAATTAATCTTGTATAAGCATTATCACTATAGCTATCTCCTTCTGGTAATTTTGGATTTGGGGCTGTTTGACGACCAATCGTAATTACCGTATTTCCGTCAGCATTTACAGTACTTTCTTCACTGCCACCACAGGCTGCTAATACAAAAGGTATGCTAAATAATAGTGAACCAAATAATCTCTTTTTCCATCTTGCCATATTTATCTCTCCAATTTCCTGATATGTTTTGAACTATCTCTATAATACGCAACCGCTTGCATTAAAGAAATAGCACTTTTTCCGAATCTGTGTAACATTTTCCTAATTAAAAAGCGTTTTCAAAAGTAAAAGATGATGATCGTTTCAATCCGTGGTATGATTGCCTCACAACAAATTATCTATTAGGAGTTTTGATTATGTATCATGTTTTAATTGTTGACGATCATGTTGATCAACGTGAATTTTTGCAATTTTTATTGAATAACCATCCTACTTCTTTTCAAATTACGGAAGCGACAAACGGTAAGGATGCACTGGCTCTATTTTCAAAAGAGACTTTTGACTTTATTATCACTGATGTTAAAATGCCTTTTCTTTCGGGCATCGAATTTGCTGAAGCTTTGCGTCAAAAAAATATTCAGATTCCTATTTTATTTATTAGTGGTTATGATGATTTCAACTATGTCAAAAAAGCCCTCACCTTACAAGCAATTGATTATTTACTAAAGCCAATTAATCCAGCTGAATTCAATCAACAGATTGATTCACTGATTCAACGTAGCAATCAAAAAAAGGTCCAGCAACAACATTTAATTGATGTTGAACAATTACAAACTCAAAAAACCATTACCAATTTACTACATGGTATTCCTTTTACAGAATTAAAACACTATGAACAAACCTTGCTTCAGACCGTATTTAAAGAACCTTTTTTTGTTTTCCTAATTGAAAGCGAACCTGAACAAATTACTGAGCTCGTCCAGTTTCTAACGAGTAAAAACTCAAAGCAATGGCTTCATCATCGCGTGAGCTCGTCAAGAATCATTTTGTTTTACTTGACTCAAAGTTTGTCTGTTGCGTTAAATAACATTCAACTCATTGAACAACACCTTGATTTAAACAGCGCCAATCATCATACGATGGAGCGTTCTGACTTAATAAATAAGCCCGATGATTTATATGCGGCTTATCAAGTGCTCGAGACGCAATTGGCACATCGCTTTTATGAACAGTCACCAAATCTAACACTTGCGGCAACTTTACCAACGACGAGTCCTACGAATGAATTAAAAGTGACTCAAAAAATCAAAGAAATTTTGCATCAATCGGATTTGAATGCGTTAAAATTACAGATTGCAACATTACTCAATCTCTACCGAAATGCCGCTTATGAATCGCCAATGTTAACCAAATTCTTTTTTGCTACTTTATTCAAAACGATTCTCGAAACATCTGATTTTGTTTTAGAAAGCCAACAATCACAGCTGCATCAATTGTTACAAGTCAAAAAATTTTCAGAAATTGCCCCTTTTTTTGATGACCTGCTACAAAAAATCGCTAAACGTCAAGCGATTATCGATGATGAAAGTAATGATTATGTTCGTGAAGCAAAAAAATATATTTTAAATTACTACAATCAAGAACTCAATTTAGAAACAATCGCTCGCACCATTAATATTTCACCCAAGTATTTGAGTGATCTATTTATTCGTGAAGAAGGGATTGGCATTAGTAAATATTTAAAACAAGTCCGAATGGAAAAAGCGCAAGAATTATTGCAGCATACTACCTTACGTGTTGGTGAAATCAGTGATCAAGTTGGATTTTCTAGTCATTCTTATTTTATTCGTAACTTCCGTGAACTTTTTCAGATGACACCTGATGCTTATCGCAAAATGAAACGACAGGTGAACAAATGAAACAGCGTTGGAAAATATTCTTTCAAAATTTAAAATTAAAAAATAAAGTCTGGTTCATTTTTTCGGTCGCTGGGATTTTCCCATTATTCCTTTTAACGATTTTCAGCTTAATTATCATTCAATATTTTACGTTGCAAGCTGAAAAAGATAAAAATGAAGACAACTTACAATCTGTCTATCGACAATTAAATGGAGCGCTTATTTCGTATGAAGATGCGTTAGCTTTTTTAGTCAATAATGATCAATTAAAAAACTCGCTTTCCTTAGAAGAACCTACAAATTATGATCAATACAACTTGTATGTTCACACAGTCGTCCCTTTGTTCAACAATATTCGTGCGTTACAGCCAGATATCCAAAACATTACATTGTACACCTCGTTAGATGTCTATGATCATGGTGACTTTGTCCGAAAATTGCACAAAGATGATATTACTCGTTACTTCGACTTTGATAAAAAAACTTCAACTGAATATTTTTACGATAAACCGAATGATAAAATTTATTTATATAGCCAACTCTTTGCTCGAAAAAGCAAAGAAAAGCATGTCGTTGTTTTCGAATTAAAGCGCCAATTGTTATTTGACAAAGTCAGTCATCTTTCAGAAGATGCCTATACGTTAACGATTCAAGATCTCTATAAGAACAATTTATTTGAACAAACAAAAAAAGCATCCTCATCAACAAATGCTTTTTTCACAAAAATGCTCACGTTTCTCTATCCAAATGATGATATTTATCAAAAAACTTTAGCGAACCGTTGGATTATTGAGTTTCGTCGGCCCCTTGCGACGATGTATCATGGAACTTTACTATTAATTTTATTTGCAACCGCCTTATTATTATTGGCCCTTTTAATTGTTTTTGTTGCGATTTGGAGTTTGAATAAAACGGTCGTTTCACCGTTACAAACGCTCGCCCATGAAATGGGAACCATCGACGAAGACGATCTCCTTAAGCACCAATTAGATTACGTATCTAGCGATGAAATTGGGCAATTGTATCATGAATTTAACCTAATGCTATCAACCATTCATAACTTGATTGACGACGTCTATCAAGCTGAAATTAATCAGAAAAAACATGAATTACGCGCCCTACAAGCGC
>DXBN01000268.1 GCA_019116505.1 Candidatus Enterococcus avicola
AACGTGAAACCAAATCACTCGTCCGTTTCGTCTCATTTAAAACAATATTTGACGTCGCCTGATAAAAGTCATTACGAATCTGCAAAGCGACGGCGACTTCTTCAAGCGCAGTGTTCCCGGCACGTTCACCAATTCCATTAACCGCTCCCTCCACACGATTCGCACCGTTTTCGATTGCAGCTAAAGCATTGGCTGTCGCCATACCTAAATCATCATGACAATGCGACGAAAAAGTGATTTCTGTTTCACTTTGAATATTTTTAATTAAATAAGCAAAAATCTCACCATACTCGGTTGGATTCGAATAACCAACAGTATCCGGAACATTAATAATCGTCGCCCCTGCGTCAATCGCAGTTTGGACCGCTTCCAGTAAAAAATCACGTTGTGTTCGAGTCGCATCTTCCGGTGAAAATTGAACTTTTTCAAACCGATTGCGTGCGTAGCTGACATGTTCCTTAATAGAAGCAATGACTTGTTCACGACTCATTTTTAACTTGTCACGCATATGAATGTCACTCGTCGCTAAGAATACATGAATTTGTGGATCCACCGCCTCTTTTAGCGCTTCATACGTCCGATCAATATCTCCTTTTTGGCAACGGGCTAACCCAACCGTCGTTGCCGATGTTAAAACACGTGCAATTTCTTGGACCGCTTCAAAATCGCCAGGAGACGCAATTGGAAAACCAGCCTCAATTGCATCCACGCCCCACTTTTCCAATTGCAATGCGATTTGAACCTTCTCACGTGTGTTAAAATTAACCCCCGGTGTTTGCTCACCGTCTCGTAACGTCGTATCAAAAAATTGAATTTTACGCATGCTTTTTCGCTCCTTTTAAGTACCTCATTTAGTAAATTAGTATAAAAAAAGCATTCCATAAAGAATTTTTCTTTATGCAATGCGAACAGAACTCTTCTTTTAACCAGAAAAAAGAGTCCTCTATGATAATAATAATAAAAATGAATTTTCGACTTGTACGTGAACGCTAACCTTTTCTTTTCTCATTTTCATCACCTAACCAAAGTTTTCTTAAGTAAGAAGATACCGAATTAAACCAAGGAAGTCAACACTTTTGTTTAAATTTTCTGAACATTCAATACTTATCATCTGTTTTTAATAATTAATCAAAATTTTCATCATTTCACAAAAAAAGTACTTGGAGCCATAACTGGCTACAAATACTTTCTCATTATTCTTTTACTCTATACTTCACTACGAGACTTTTAAATCCGATAATTACAAATATCAGTAATCCACTAAAAATTAATAAAAAACCAATCGGTAACAGAAAAAAGTTTTCATGTAAAAACCCTTGAGCATCGATATATTCAACCGACAGGCTTTTAATTACGAGACAACCAATTCCCATTAGTAATAATACTGCCCCAATACTGATTGAAATCAGGTTCATTTTTGCTCGTCGTGTCTCACTACCATCATGAATGAGCTTTTCTGCCATATTTGTCATTTCGTTTCCTCCTAAAATTAATTCGTCTAAAGAAAGATTGAAGAGCTTAGAAATCGTCACGACCATTTCTAAGTCAGGTAAATTTTTATTATTTTCCCAATTTGAAATCGCCTGACGTGAAACATTTAACTCTTGGGCTAATTGCTCTTGAGTTAACCCTCGCTCTTTACGCAATGTTTTTAGTTGTTCATTGAAATCCATTCCTTCTCTCCTCCCTGACAAAATCGATTTTAGTTTGAGCGACCTAAAAGAACAAGCAAGCTTCTCTTACTTCGATGGTTTATCAGTCGCAAGCACGCCTTGCATCACTATTACATCAAGCTTTCTATCAATTAATACACAAATATCATCAAATTAATTATAGCGATTTCGCTTAGAAAAAGAATTAAAAAAGCCAAGATACAATAACACTAGCTTGGCTTTCCTCTCGTTAATTTCGTTCTTTTTGCAAGATTTGGTTGAAATGAGTAAAACTTTGTTGATAGCTAATTTCTTTTAGTGGATCAATCGGAACAACTGCTAAAGCCGTTTGATTAAAACTAGCTAACGATTCTGCAACTAGCGCGACCGCACCAAAAGCGGGCTCTGTATAATCACTTTGGACACATTCAGCACCAAAAATCGCCGCTGCCTCTTCCGCCATACCAGCTATACTAAAGAAACCACCGGATAGCGCAATGCTCACTTTTTCTTGCAGAGCAAAATCATTATAAATGACTTTTAAGTTAAATAAAATCCCTTCACAAATTGCTCGAATAAAATCTTGGCGGTTATGGCCAAGGGTTACGCCATTAAAAACACCATGGACAGACTCATCCCAAAGCGGTGCTCGTTCACCATTGATGTACGGTAAAAAGACGAGGCCTTTTGCACCAATCGGACTTTTCGTTAGACAATTTGGTATTTCATCAAAAATTTTTGCCTTTTGTTCATAAAATAATTCATTTGCCCATTCAAGTGTTCGACCGCCATTATTCGATGCCCCACCAATTCCCCATTGATTATGTGACAAATAATAACAAAATGTCCTTTGAGTTTTCGAGATTTTCCTCTCAGAAGAAATCGTACGAACCGCTCCACTTGTTCCGACCGTCAAACTAATCTTCCGACTTGTTCCAACTAAACTCGCATAGCTCGCTAAGGTCCCATCACTGGCACCTGCATATAGCTGGATTTTTGTTGGTATGTCCAATTTCTTAAGAATCTCTTGGCTAATTGAAAAAGCTGTATTTGTATCGACCGCTCGTGGCAACTGGCTTTTTCTCACTTCCAAGAAGGCTAAAATTTCTTGGTCCCATTCAAACGTTAATGTATTGAACAAGCCTGTTGCTGAAGCAATAGAATAATCCACCACATATTCCCCTGTAAAAAAGTGCAACAAAAAGGATTTTAAATCGATCCATTGATCGACCGCTTCAAAAAATTCAGGTTCGCATGCTTTAAAATAAAGAAGCTTAGCAAACGGAGACATCGCATGAATCGGTGTCCCTGTAACTTCATAAAAATGCTTAGCTCGTCTTGGTTGCGATACTTTAAACTCGGCAATCGTTGCTTGCGCTCGTTTATCCGACCACAAATACATTTCCCCAACTTCACCATTGATAATTGGAATTAGACTATGCATTGCCGTACTAAAGACGATTTCATCAATCGGATAATCGTTTGCCACAGCTTGAATCCCTTTAGTGACTTGTTCTAAAATAACTTGCGGGTCTTGCGTACTGAATTCGTGACTCGATTCTTTCATTGGTACCAGATACTTCTTTGAACACAAAATCAAATAATCCTCTTTTGAAAATAAATTGAATTTAATCGCGGTTGTTCCAATATCAATTCC
>DXBN01000269.1 GCA_019116505.1 Candidatus Enterococcus avicola
TGAGTTTGTTCGAGCGTAAATCGACTCAATTTCAAAATCAAAAAGCCATTTTGAAAGGTCGACTAAATGGATTGTATGATCGAGTAGGGCCCCTCCACCAGAAAGTTCTTTATCGATAAACCAACCACCCGGATTTTTTCCGTGATTGGTGGCAACAATCGCCAATATTTCGCCTAATTCTCCTGCCTCATAAATTCTTTTTAAATCTTGAATGGTTTGGGCATAACGAACGGGATGGGCTACGAATAATTTCACACCATTTTCTTCACACGTTAAAATCATACGTTTAGCATCTTCAGCTTTTAAAGCGAGTGGATTTTCAACAATGACGTGTCTTTTATGATAGGCACAAGCTAAAGTATAGTCATAGTGTAGACTGTTTTCTGAACAAATCAGGGCGGTATCCATCGGTGAAGTTAAAATTTTTTCTAAACTAGGGAAAAAAGGGATACCAAGTTCTTTTGCAAATGTTGTACCACGAAGCGGATTTCGATCGAAAACGCCAGTAATCTCAACCCCTAGCTTTTGTAGAACGCGGCAATAAATTTTTGCTTGCATATGCGCACAACCAATAATTCCAACTTTCATGTTTTATCCTCCAAAAGTAATCGTTTCGTTATTTTTAATGCTTTGTTTAATTTGGAATATAAGATTGGATAGACTAATCTTTTCCAAAGAAGTTTCTTGATAATCAGGCTGATAATTGCCGGGTAAAATAAAATTGGAGGCAAAGCCACGTTGATCGGCAGAATTGTATTGATAAAGTCCTTGTGTGCCGACAATTTCAATTTGTTTTTGATAATTTTTCTGGTTAGTAGGAGAGGCATTAATAAATAGATTACATAAGCTGTGGTCCTTAAACTGAAGTGTGATTAAGTAAATTTGATGCCTTTCTTCATGTGACCCGTAAATTGTCTCAATCTCGGATTGATGACAAAGTAATAAAAATTGTAAGGCTTCTTTAAGTAAAGTATCTACTTGCTCTATTGTTTCAACACCTGTTGCTAAATCATAACGCGAGAAGGTGACATTACCTAAGCGTTCTTCTTGAATTTGTTTGATAATTGCTGAGTGCTCTATTCTCATGATTCGTTTCCTCCATCGTGCATGCCTTCTAGTTTGGTTTCGATTGTATGAATTGAATTTTTATAAGTTGTAGGATTGAGTCCCGTATATTTTTTAAAGCTATTGGAAAAATGATGAAGTGTATCATAACCTAGGCGACAAGAAATTTCAGTGAAGTTCATTTCATCTTCACGAATCCATTGTTTCGCACGTTCCATCTTTAAAATGCGATAAAAAGTAATTAAACTATAGCCGGTTTCTTTTTTGAAAGTCTTCTTCAAATAGGAAGGGCTTACAAAGAAGTGATCTGACAGCTCAGCAATCGATAAGTTTTTATCTAAATTTTCTTCCATATGTAAAATAATGTCATCAATTTCCTTTTTCTCAAAGTTTCGTTTAATCAAACTTGTCGAAGGTTTCGGTTTCTCAGGAACAGCCACTTGTTTGGCACGGGCCATGAAAATCAGTAGTTGTGCTAAATATAAGTAAATTAATTCTTCTGAACCAATCGGTGAATCCGTCAGTTTTTGGTTATTCTCAATCTGAAAGACGTTTGTTGTCGTAGATGGAAAAACGGCTTTTGCTTCATAAATGATTTGAGCAAATAATTTTTGATGTATTCGCTCGAGCGTAATCGTTTGTTGATAAATGACATCCAAAATATTCGTTACTTGAGGTAAGAAACGAATTAAAAGGAGATTAACGGCACTTTCTTTCACTTGAAAGGAGTAAGTTGCTTGACTTGGAATTAAAAAGGATTGACCTTCTTTTAAAACTTTTACCTTTCCATCAATTGTCATTTCGATTTCACCATAATCGATAAAAATCAAATTACATTCTGCGACAGGATCAATTGCATAAGATTGATTAGCAATGAATTCATAAAAGGCGATGTTCGAAATCTTTTGAATCATTCCTTTGGCAGAATTATTGATAAATTTTGACACGAAACATCCCTCCAGTTCCTCTTTTAGATAGTATCACATATTTTTGTAGTGGTTGTCATGAAGTTTTTGTGTGAACCTTTTTATGTAAGGAACAAACCTTTTTTTCTAAATCGGGTGAAAAGTCTCTTCTGTTATGCTTAATTCAATAAATAGAAAGCGTATTCAACGCAAGTTAGAGGTGCTATATGGAAATTATTGGAAATTTAGAACAAATTTTATCAATAAAAAAGATTGGTGACATTTCATTTATTCGCGCGTCTTTTTATGATCAACGTTTTGTAAGCTCTGAAAAAAATGCAGCGATTGCTGGGTTTGTCCGCATGGTTTTAGCTTTGAAAAAAGAAAAACCATCGAATTTTACTATTTTAAAAAATACAACAAGTTTACTAGTGACGTTTGACTTTAACGAAATATGTTTAGTTAACTTGGCGTTTTCAAGTTGGGATGAAGTGACCGCGCCTGTTTTGAAAATTGAAGTGGTTGGTTCAAACGGTATGTTGCAATACGATACCCAAGCCGACAATGCCTATGCCGGAACACCGTATGCCTCAGAAGTATCACTAGAGGCAACGCAACCACTAACAGCAGAATTAGAAGAATATATTGCTTCTTTTGTACAAAAAGTGGACGAAGCAACAGAGATGGAGGTTATCATCGGATGAAAGTAGCGATTATTGGTGTTGCACATATGCATGCACACAGTTATGTTGAAGAATTTCAAACACGCGGGATTGAAGTAGTCGGTGTTTATGATCGGAATCCTGAATTAAGCCAAGATTTTTCGGAGACATATGGCATTCCATTTTTTGCTGAGTTAGATGAACTGCTCGCATTAGAGTCGGATTCAGTTAATATTTGTTCTGAAAATGCTTTTCATAAAGAATATGCGATCAAAGCTTTTGAATATGGCAAACACGTAATTGTTGAAAAACCAATGGCTTTATCAACAGCAGATGCACAAGCGATGGTTGATGCAGGAAAAGCTGCTGGAAAACTTTTGGGTGTAGCCCATCCTGTTCGTTTTGCAGAACCGATTCAAAATGTGAAAAAAGTGATTGAGAGTGGTAAATTAGGCGCCTTGAAATTAATCAACTCATCGAACCACGGAAAAAATCCAGGTGGTTGGTTCATTGATCCAGAATTATCCGGTGGTGGAGCTTTAATTGATCATACGGTTCATATTTGTGATTTAGTCAATTACTTATTTGGGATTGAACCAAAAGAAGTCTATGCCTATGCCGGTAAGAGTCAAGCCGATTTACCAGTGGAAGATATTGGATTGATTCAATTAACAATGTCTGAGGGTGTGATTATGTCCCTAGACACTTCATGGAATCGGCCAGCAACGTATCCGGTTTGGGGAGATGCGATTTTAGAGTTGGTTTTTGAAAAAGGTCAAATGACCGTTGATGGCTTTGGACGCAAGTTGAAAGTTTTCGATGATGTGAGTGGTAAAATTGAGGAATTCTTCTTTGAGGAAAGCATGGATTCACGCATGATTAATGCTTTCATTGAAGCGATTGAAAACAATCAAGCTTCACCTGTTTCTGGCGAAGATGGCTTATATACCGTAAAAATTACGGAAGCTGCGTACCAATCAGCAACATCTAAGAAATTAATGACGATTTAGGAAAAGGAGCAAGTCAATGACATTATTAAAAGGAATGAACGTTTGGACATTACCAGCCGGTTTAACGATTGAAGAACAATTCGCTTTAACTAAAGATGCAAACTTTGACACGATTGAATTGAACTTATCTGAGA
>DXBN01000270.1 GCA_019116505.1 Candidatus Enterococcus avicola
ATGAAGACAGCCACGTCTTATTTGGTACGCATGATAAACATCTAAGGATAATTGAAGAAGCCACACAATGCGTGATTCATTCAAGAGGAGAAAGCATTCAAGTACAAGGTAGTCCAAAGAATGCTAAAAAAGTTATTTTAGTGCTTAATGCACTCAGAGAATTAATCCAACGAGGAATTGAAATTAGTAGTCCAGACGTTATTACGGCTTTAAAAATAGTTGATGAAGAACATATAAATGATTTTATCGATCTTTACGAGGAAGAAATTATGAAGGATCGCTATGGGAAAGCCATTCGTGCAAAAAATAGTGGTCAAAAACGTTATATTCAGGCGATACAACAAAAAGACGTTGTTTTTGGGATTGGACCAGCAGGAACAGGAAAAACTTTCTTGGCAGTCGTTTTAGCGATAAGGGCTTTAAAAAAAGGCGAAGTACAAAAAATTATTTTAACTCGCCCAGCCGTTGAAGCGGGTGAAAACTTAGGTTTCTTACCAGGGGATCTAAAAGAAAAGGTCGATCCTTATTTACGTCCGGTTTATGATGCGCTGTATCAAATTTTTGGTGCCGATCACACCAATCGCCTGATGGAACGAGGTGTGATTGAAATAGCGCCATTAGCTTATATGCGTGGACGTACATTAGAAGATGCTTTTGTTATTTTAGATGAGGCACAAAATACAACGGTTGCTCAAATGAAAATGTTTTTAACTCGTTTAGGTTTTAATTCAAAAATGGTGATTAATGGTGATGTGAGTCAAATTGATTTGCCAAAAAATAAAGGCATTGTCAGTGGCTTGGTTCATGCAAAAGCAACTTTAGCCAATATTCCACAAATTGAATTTATCTCCTTTGATGCAGGAGATGTCGTTCGTCATCCTGTTGTCGCGCAAATTATCCGTGCATATGACCAGAGCGAACAACTATAATAAAGAAAAAGTAGGTGAGAAAGTATGCTAATCCGACCTTTAGAGAAGATTCATGAAAAAATTGGGAAATGGTTCATTCCGCTATTATTATTCGGTTTTTTTATCTTTTCTTCTGCCTTACTTTATTCAAATATCCAACAAAGACAAGCGGATTATAAAGAAGGTCAAGTAGCAGATAAAAGTATTCGGGCAAATAAAACAATTGAAAATACTGAAGCAACCGAACAAAAAAGGAAATTAGCAGCAGAATCGGTTGCACCAGAATATACATTTGATGAAGATGCAGGTGCGAGACAAAGTCAATTAGTTGAACATCTTTTTTCACTGATTACACAAGTTAAAGAAGAAACGACGTTAGAAAACGAGAAACGAAAAGAAGAAGCCAAAAAAGGCACCGAGCCACAATTGGTAACGTTAGACGAAGAAGTAGCCTCTTTGAAAAAATTATTTGAACAAGTGGATTCGGATAATTTGTCCTTTTACCAACGGATTCCAAATAATTTCTTTCAAATTGTTTTTTCAATGAATAACGAAGAATTAGCAACGATAAAAAATGAATCGATTCGGATTATCATCGAACAGATGAAAAGCCCAATCCGAATTAATCGCTTTAATGAAGTTCGACAAGACGCTTATGATGAAGCGGATTATTTGAACTTATCAACCGATCAAACACAAGCAATTCGCTACATGCTAAACCAAGGGATTGTCATTAACTCAGTCCTAAATGAAAAAAGAACAGCAGAACTTCAACAAGAAGCCAAAAATGCTGTTCAGCCGGTGATGATTTTTCAAGGTGAGGTCATTGTACGAGAAGGCTCACAAATTGACAGTAATGTTATAAAAAAACTGAATCTTTTAGGGATGACGAGCCAAAGTACGAGTCTATTCCCGTTTATTGCAATGGTTTTAGCGAATATACTTGAAGTCTGTGTCTTGCTTTATTTTGTTCGACAATTAAAAAATCAAGAGCGACGAGTGGTTGCCATCGTTTTTTATACAACAATGATGAGCATCAGTATGATCTTTATGAAGTTCTTTCAGATTTTTCAAGAAAATACGTCACAGTTTATCCCGTTATTTTTTCCTGCGGCCTTTATTCCGTTAGTCTTGAACGTGTTTATTAGTCGTCGAACCGGTGTTTTAGCTGCGCTCTTCCAAGTCATTATGGCGAGCTTTATTTTCTACGATTCAATTGGAACGAACATTTTAACGATTATTTTAATCTCCTATTTATTCTCAGGTTTAATGGGAACGTTACTTGATCGTAAGCGAATTTCCAAACAGGGTCTGTCATCACTTGTTTGGATAGTCGTTTTCCCATTAATTATGAATATGATCTTGATTATTTATCAAGGAATGAGTTTCACGGATAGTCGTGCGTGGGTCAATTTAATTGCCAGTTTTTCAGGAAGTATATTATCATTGGTCTTGACGATTGGCTTACACCCATATATTGAATTGTTAGTAACAGACAATAGTATTATTGTTTTAAATGAGTTGAGTAATCCCAATCATCCACTACTTAAACAACTTCTAGAAGAAGCACCGGGGACATATCATCATAGTATGATGGTTGCTAATCTAAGTGCTAATGCGGTAGCTGAAATTGGTGGACATTCATTATTAACGCGTGTAGCGTGTTATTATCATGATATTGGAAAGTTAAAACATGC
>DXBN01000271.1 GCA_019116505.1 Candidatus Enterococcus avicola
AATTCAGTATTTCATCACTTATACAACAATATGGCCCGTTTGTTGAACAGCCACTACATTTTTTTAATGAATTACATGTATTCTACCATCATGAAAAACTTCAACTGGTTGATAGCTATTTATAAAACTTAAAGAGTCCTTGATATAGCCATCTTTTGCAAGTTTTTCACGACCTAAAAAATATTCTTTTTCGTCTAAAATCAAATGATAAAAAAAGACTTCATCGTCACCGATCATTTCGATATTTGCAAGGACAAATTTTTCACCATATTTCATTGCAAAATATTTTTGAGCTTCTGCATAGCTATTAAATTCAGGAATTTCTGCTTCAGCTTGTCTACTAATTTTCAAATTAATCCACGTCCTTTTCATCGATTAATTGCCCGTTAACTTCTTTCAGTTCTTCATCTGTCAGCAGACGTTTTTCAATCTCCAAATACTTTTTATCGCCCCAGTTATACATGATGGCATAGACATATTTCGTCATGTCTTTTTCTTTGTATCCGTCCAAATCCCCATCTTTAAATTTGGTCATCGCTTCTTTGAAAAGACCCGAGAAAACTATCAATCTTTTTCCCTTCAAGGCATTGTAAAACACTTCAAAAACGTTTTGATTCTGTAAATAATCGCTATCTTTTGCCGAGTATTTGGCAATCTCATAAACTTTATCATCACGACCGTTGCGAACTTTTCGCACGTCAACTTGTGTAATCAGTGGATTTTTCGTGACCAGCTGCCACAATTCGAGCCACCGATCCCGAGAAATATATTGTGTTGTTTGAGTAAAATAACTTTTATTTACGGCAATTAAGACGTGAAAATGTGGGTGGTAATCGTCACGCTCTTCGTTGTATGTAATTTCTAGTTTTCTAGCGTAACCTTTAACTACTTGACGCACTTCCTTACGTTGCATTAAACGTTGAAATGATTGATTGTAATGCTTAATTTCATCGTTCAATTCTTCTGCAGAAACGTTCGGAGCAGTCAGCGTTAAAAAAATAAATTCCTTTTTTTCTTCTTGCTTCAAGTAAGCCATCATTACGGACAATGCTAATGCATCTTTCCTTGCTTTCTTCCATGCACAAATTGGACAGAAACGATTTTTACACGAATTGCCTTTGTGCTGTTTTTTCTTTTCAAGACTTTCGTCAGCGACCATCATCATAAATGTATTGCACTCCTTAATTAGTTCTAGTGTGTTGGCAGAAACCAAATGCTCTGAAACTAGCTTTTCCATGAAGTAAGCTAATACACCATTTTTCTTCTTTTTCTTCGTGTGCTTGATCATTATGTCTTGCTTTTTTGGTTCAGTTCGCTTATATTTAGTCATATAACTTAAGTTAATAAACGCCAATTACGGCACTCAAAAACTTGCACCTTCCTTCCGTTTTGAATTTTTTACTAGACATCTAAAATTCTAAAACACTATTAGGAATTTTGCAAGTTTTTGTTGTTTAAAGCCTTATGCAGCAAGGGCTCAAGACCGTTCAGGGTAAATCAGAGATGTTACCCTTATATCAAGATAAGAAAGAGCATGTTTTTCGCTCCGCTCAAAACACTAAAAACCCATAAAAAAAGCACCCCTTTCGGGTGCTTTTTTTATCTCTCCAAATCCATATTTCTTTTTTTGGCCGATTTTTGTTGTTTTGCCAATTTATCCAGTTCAGCAACACGCTCCAACGAAAATTTATTTTCTTTGGCTTCAGAACGATCGTGAACGTGCCTTATTTGGCTTCCAGGCAACTTCTCCTTAATTTTATCGGTCCATCGTCCAAATGCACTCTTAAACGCTTCAAAATCGTTTGTAAGACCTTTGAAATGTTCTTTGGTGGTTTTATATATATTTTCGATTTCGTCCGTTAGAGAGCTTATATGAGATTTTAGAACGGTGTTTTCTTTTTTTAGATGAGTATTTTCTCTACTTTCTTTTTCCCATTCCGCCAAAAGCACTTTATTGGTTTCTTTGAGCATTTTATTTTCTTTGGCAAAATCAGTATCCAAAACCTTTGAAATTTGCTTTGTTAATGCTTCTTTTTGCTCTGCTCCACTTACATATTTTTTATAATCATCTTCATCCATAAGAATTTTTCCCGTTGGTTTTTTCACTGTTTTCATTTTTTCTTTCCCCAAAAAATTTCTTTCTCCAGTTGGAACTTCAACGTTTTTCATTTGCCTTTTGACTGGCATTTTAATTTCAGGAACAGACACTTTTTCATTGAGTATTTTCAGTTCTGTTTTTCGTTGGGATAAATCACTTTCAAGCTGCTTGATTTCTCGCTCCAAGTCTTTTTTTTCTTTGTAGTCATTCACGTCTTTATACTCGTTTGTGCCAACAATTTTCCGCTCAATGCCACGCTCCAATAATAATTTTTCTAGTAAAAGGACTTCTTTTTCTCGCCAATCTTCAAACGGGCGAGTTTTATCAAGCAACGGATCTTGTTGAGTAATGGCTCGGTCAAACGAAACTTGCTTTTCAAGTCCACGCTTATAACCGTCTGCAACTGGCACAAAATTTAAATGCATGTGTGGACTGGCTTCGTCATTATGAATGACCGCATTATAAATTTTTAAGTTGGGGTTTCGCTCTTCAAACCCTGCAAACCATTCTTCCAAAATTTCATTTGCTTTTTCAAAATCAGCTTTACTAGAAAAATCATCTTTATCGCCAACTTGAATAATCATTTCTTGCTGCAAAGAAGTTTTTTTACTGGACTGAATGTGTTTAAAATAATCATCAATTTTTCGGTCTTTGCGTTTTTGTTTGGCATTATAATTTTCCAAGGCTTCGCCAAATTCTTCTTGATATAATTCTTTCAAATCTTGTTGAACCAGATATTTATTTTCACTCGATCGCTCTGAATCGATGTGAGAATTTCGCTCTTTTTCTTTGTCGCTCATCGTTCGATTATTGTGTTTGATATTTGTTTTACTCGTCGATTTTTTCATGGAAACAGACATACTCATGACGAACCACCACCTTAGGGAAATGGTATAAAAAGTTTGTTACTTTGTCAAAGTAACCTTTTCTGTATTGTGACAAGTCGCTTCGCTTGGTCATCACAATGAAAAGGGTCTGCGACGCT
>DXBN01000272.1 GCA_019116505.1 Candidatus Enterococcus avicola
AATATGGAAAAGCGCTATTCATTAACCCTACAAAACAGGAATTGCAGAAAAAGTTAAATTCAAGCCGAGCAAAACCTTTTATAAAGGATGCACTAGCGGATTTTAATTCAGGAAGGAAAATGCAAGACATTGCAGAAGGTCTTGTCAAAAGGACAAATATTACTACTATCAAACCTTTTAGTAGTAATAAAGGACCGAGACGATAGATAGGTGGTTGTCAACAGCGTAATGACTTAGTGGCAATGCGAAGTGAAACGAGCTAGTGCCACTTAGCCTACTTCGCTGATTGACAACAGTAGTGGATAGACACTTGAAACAGGTAAAAAAGCCACTGCATTTTTTGCCTCAAGAAAAATATGGAAAGTTTTTTGCTTCTTTTTTTCAAAAAAGAAGATAAGCGGTTTGAATGTATGGACTAAAAAACTGCAGAAATTCTATTTAAATGTTCTTTTTTCGGGACCTTTTTTTCGCTTGCGAAAAAAAGCCTTCTTTTCTTGATACTATAGGCAACTATTTTCGGCAGAAAATGGGTGTCTATAGTATCAAGAAACCCTTGAGCGCCATGGGAAAAATAAAAAAGCAGGTTGCATTTTCCTGTATATTGATTTATAATTTTAGGTGCTTAACAAAAAATTAAATCAGAAAGGAGAAATACAATCTACTTTGTTATTTTAGTATTAGATTAACTATACTGAGGCTTAAAATGCCTCGTTGATGTAGATAGTATACCAAAAAACTAATGAAAAAACAAGATATGGTAAACGATGGGTTTAAGCCCAAGAAGAAAAATTTAAAGAAAGTGATGGAACTAGGGAAAAATAAATTTACAGAAAAGACGCTGGATGCAATGAGAACATGTGGCTCTTACTTGGAATTTATTGCTACGTTCGATAAAGAAAAGAAAAAATTGGTTCATGGGGATTTTTGTAAAAATAGATTTTGTCCGATATGCGCTTGGAGAAAAGCTAGAAAAGATGCTTTAATGTTGTCTATTATGATGAAAGCAATCACTGAAGAAAAAGGCTATGAGTATATTTTCTTAACTTTAACAACACCGAATGTTAAAGCTGATCAACTAAAAGATGAAATAGACCTTTTTAATAAAGCATTATCGAAAATGTTCAGGCGACAAAGAGTTCAAAATGCGATTAATGGTTATGTTCGGAAATTAGAAGTGACTTATAATAAAGCAAGAGATGATTATAATCCACATTTTCATTTGATATTAGCGGTAGATAAGCATTATTTTACAAATCCAAGAAAGTATATAAAACAAAGTGAATGGTTAGATATTTGGAGAGATGTTACTGGAAAAACAGGAATTAATCCAGATGGTACTGATGAAATTACTCAGTTAGATATTAGAAAAGTAAAAGGATTGCAACAAGAGAATGCTGTTCAGGAAGTAGCTAAGTATTCTGCAAAAGATTTTGAGTTAACATCGAGTCAAGAGGTATTTGACGCTTTTTATGAAGCCTTAAAAGGAAGGCAATTAATTACTTTTAATGGGGTTTTTAAAGAATATCGTAAGAAATATGAAGATGGTGAGCTGGATAAGTACAAAAAAATTGATGAAAATGAGTATTATTGGTTTTTAACAGCGACATGGATAAAAAAAGAAATGAAATATGAACAAGAATATAGAGAAATGAATGAAGATGAAAAGAAATTCTTTTCGAAAAAATATGTAGAAGAAAAAGATTGTGGGGATGATAATTATGAAAATTGATACTTGTATTAAACAAAGCGATGTAACTCAGGCACGTTCAACATTGCTACAAATGTTGGCATTAGCTAGACAAAAAGAGTTGTCGCATGAAGATTTAATGCGATTTGAGTCACTTTTTAGCGAAGTGGATGATGTGCTAATTACATTAGCTAATGAATTGCATGTACAGCAAAAGAAGGATTAATTTGCTGAAAAAGTAAAAGACTGATATACTTAGGATGAAATGAAGTCCAGGTGTTGTGTGAACACCAAAAAAGCACCTATGGCAGTAGGTGCTTTTCTTATAGGGCTACATTTGCATACCTTGTTCTAGTCATCGTCATGATGTAGCAAGTCATGAATTAGCATAGCAACCAAACTTGCTATTGCTGGCAGAATGACACAGTAAATGAAGTCGCGCATTATGTGAACACCCCCTTTCATCAAGGGATGGTATCAGGTAGCGAAATACCAAAATTGATTATATCATAATGCGAGAGATGGAAAAAAGAGAGTAACGAATGGTTGCTCTCTTTTTTTGTTGCTAGCTTGCTAGCAACTCGGACGCTTTAGCGGACGACACAAAATGAAACACCGTTTGCGAGTAGCTTTCGGTGTTTTATTTTGTGCACGAGCGAGCGGTTGGGAGTTTTTGCGATATGCAAAAATGACCTTCCGCAAGCACGTGCATTGCCTGCGTTTAGCAGGCAACAGCCCCCGGCAGGGCGCACATTTTACGGCCGACGCATTAGCGGCGAGCACGTAAAATATAGTGCGCTATATTTTACTCACAAAATGTTTTATCTGAATTTGTTGTTTATTTGTACTTTATTCTTGACTTTCGATTTAATGTAGTATCGTCTACCACAGAAAGAGAGGTGGAAAATTTATGAGTATGTTGGTGGCACATATGAACAAAATGAAAATGCCTGACTTGGATGGTTTGCAAATGCATGTAGAAAGAAAAAGGGATAGACACAGCAATCCTGATATTGATGTAAAACGGTCTGGCTTGAATTATGAATTGACTAATCGTGATATGTCGCAAAGTTATTTTGACCAGGTAATGACAGAAATCGAAGAGAAAAAAACTTCAAAGAGAAAAGTGAGAAAGGATGCAGTTGTTGTATCAAGTTGGATCATTTCGTCAGATTCAAATTTTTTTGATTGGCTGAGTGAAGAAGAAATAAGAAAATTTTTTGAAGCAGCTAAAGAATTTTTTGAAGAAAATTATGGCGAAGAAAATATTGCTTATGCCAATGTGCATTTGGATGAAACGACGCCACACATGCATTTAGGAGTCATTCCGTTGCGTGATGGTCGTTTGTGTGCAAATAAAATCTTTGATAAAAAAGAGCTTTTACGTATCCAAGATGAATTACCTAAGTATTTGCAAGAACGTGGATTTGATTTGGAAAGAGCTCGGAAAGGTAGTGACACAAAACATCTGAGTGTAGCGGATTATAAGAAAAAAATAGCTGAAGATGAAATTCATGACCTGTTAGATAAACATGATATCCAAAGCGAGGATGTCATTTATTCTCAGGATGAATTTGGTGAAGTTATTAAAGGTCGAGAAATACCACTAGAAGAGCGTGTAGATGAATTTGCGAAGATGTTGACAGAGCGTATAGACGATTACCAAAAGTTGAAAGAAACCAATAAAAAACTCGAAAGAAAAAACAATAGGCTTATTCGTGAAAGAGCGTTGCTGATCAGCGAAGTAGAAGAAAAAAAGAAAGAGCGTGAAGAAGTTGATAAGACGGTAAAGAACACACAAGAGACGCTAAAACAAGCCATTCAAACAGTGTTGGAACCATATGATGTGAAATTGCGTGAATATGAGCCTGTGTATTTGTTTGATGGTTTTGAAGAACCAATTTATCTAGGGACAGTAAAAGAGGTCTCAGAAACGCCGACAGAGGCCTTAGAAAAAGAAATACCGAGGGAGATACCTAAAAAACTTGTAGAGCAAGTACAGGAAAGCCAAAAAGACGTGTGGAAAGAGTATTTTAAGCGAATTAGGGATTCGGCGGTTGAGAAATTAAGGGAATGGCAAAATGAGTTAAAATCATATGTGTCGAGGAAAATAGGGCGCTCTGAATTAAGCGAGATAAGTTGGGCTGAAATTAAATTAGATAAAGATGGGGGCATAGTGAATGGAGATCAGCAATATGGAAAAGCGCTATTCATTAACCCTACAAAACAGGAATTGCAGAAAAAGTTAAATTCAAGCCGAGCAAAACCTTTTATAAAGGATGCACTAGCGGATTTTAATTCAGGAAGGAAAATGCAAGACATT
>DXBN01000273.1 GCA_019116505.1 Candidatus Enterococcus avicola
CAAAACAAAAAGATTTTCTAGCCGTGGATCATGCCGAAAAGCCTTTTGAGGAACTGATTCAATATCACACTTATGATTTACTGGTTCTCCTGCGCTTAGTCCGTGCTGAACGCTCCACTGCTTACGACATGATGATTAGCATTCAAAGACTCATAAAAAAAGCCCCAGAAGGCTCACAGGACGATTCTAGCAATGCCGAGGTAATTAAACATGCCGAAACTGATTACAAACGTCAGACAAGCCGCATGAAGCTCCTAGAAGGTATTTTGATTGACCGCATGGGGTACAAGCCTAAACGAGTTGATAATAAACTCCTTGAAGCTTTACAAGCCAAAATCCAAAGAAAATAATTATTACTAGAAAAAGGGATGAACCCTTGATACGACTGGAACCCCATTTTTTGTTGTTCCTTCTCCTATCTGGCTTTATACCCTTTTTCTAAAATATAGGTTTTCATTTCGCAGGTGGAATATTACGTCCCTGCCAGATACTAATCAGCATTAAAACAATCGTAATTCCTTCAAACCAACTCATATTAACTCCCCCTTTTTTTATATTTAACCGTCAAAAATAATTGACCTCTCATGCCTTAAACACTTAAAAAGAAAAAACCAGACTCCTTTTTTCCTTCTTAAAATAAAAAACACAAAAATAACCCTTGCGCATTTACGCAAAGGCCATCCGATTTACTTATTTTTACTAGGTTTATCTCTTAATCACTCAGTTTACTGGTGGTTTACAAGGTTTACTCAAAAGATAAGTTATTGAAAACCACAATCACTGCCACTTTTACCGTCATGCCACCTCAAGTTCGCCATAAAGGCTAAGGGACTGCCGTAAAGGCAGTCGAGCAGTCAAGAAGGGGGTTAGTTTTTAGCTATTATATTTAAAATTACTTTTGATAAACTTGAAAATCACCCACAAGATTGCTCCGCTAATCCCAGCAAATAAGCCCCACATCGTGTATTTAAGCCATGCCCATTGAATTCCCCACTCATAAACATTCTTAATCAGCAGACCTTCCCAAACACCGTAAAACAAGGCTCTAACAAGCACCACGGCGACCAAAACAAAAATTAAATTAGTGAAAATAAACTTCATGTTTTCTAGCATTTTATCGTTATTCACTTTTTTATCTGTAAGCTCAGCAGTTACTTTTTCTAATTCTTCCAATCGCTGATCAAATAGTTTAGTGACTTGATTAATATGGGCATCAAATTTGATTATAAGTTCATTAAGTTTAGTAGAAAAATCGCTTATAAGCTTATTCCGGTCATCTTCTATGTCCTCCGTATATTTCAATTTAAAACGTTCTAGACCATAAATCACAGTAGAAATTTCATCTGTAATTGCTTCACGAAAAGCATTTGTCAAGGCGTCATTTCCGTTAGAAATAGTTTGTATTTTATCGTTCAAGTCCGAAGTCTTGGTTTCTATTTCTTTTTGGTATTTTTGGTTCAGGTTTTTGCTCGTGTTCAATATGTGCTTCATGGTTTCTGTCAGCTGATTTTGGCGTTCCAGTAGGAGTAAGTTCTGACGTTCTATTTCTTTCATTTTCTCGGACTGCTGTAACGATTTTGTCGAGAGTGGACCACTCTCTTTCTGCTTCAATCTTTCTTGTAAACTCATTTTCTATTCCCTCCTTTTCGTAAGGATAACCAAGGCTTTTCCCTCGGATAAATCTTTTTTGATCGGGGTGCTTAAAACTGATGGTGTTGCCCCTTAATTTCATTTCGATGTTGAAATCTTTTTTCAAGGATTTTTCTAAATCAGTAAGACTAGTAACATCAACTTTTGCGTAACTAACTGCTTGACGAATCTCGTCTTTCCAACTGATTTGTCCTTTTTCTAGTAACGCTTTTTCAGCGAGTTTATAACGAACAGGCGAATTGTGTTCTTTTACAACTGATAAATCATTTTCAAGACAAATTTCATCACTGGCAGCACGAATCTTTAAAAGCTCTTCCGTGCCATGAGCATGATATTTCTTACCCGTATCGGGATTGACTGAATTAATGACGATGTGGTTATGAATGTGTTTTTTATCGGCGTGCGTGTAGACAGCAACTTCATAGCCTGGTGCAATTTTTTCGGCTAATTTCATTCCGATTTCATTCGCTTTTTTGGGGTCGATTTCATCTGGTTTAAAAGATTGAATTACGTGGTGCGCTTGAATACCGTCAGTTTTCCCCCACATTTGTCGAGTTGCCTTGAATTGAGTTTTTGCATAATCCGCTCCACAATTGACACCACCACGCTCTACAGCCCGCTTTTCCGCGTATGAAACTAATTTATTAGCTACTTTTGTAGTGCTTCGCTGAATAGTTGCCAAATCGCTTCCAACTCCTTTTGGATCGCTTGCAATTCATCGTCAGAGACCGAGTTTCTGGCATTTGTTGCTTTGGCCAATTGGTTTACGTTGTTCCCAATTGAACGCAACTGCCGAGCAATCTCTTTCGCCCCTTCGTTATCGATTTTCGGTGGCTTTGGTGTTCGCATTCTCGCTCCTTGTGCCTTCATTTTGCAAAATGTTGGCACAGTCATTTGAGCATTTTTCGCCATCTGCTCAAGTCGCTCAAATTCCAAATCATTCACTCGAAAATTCACCTGTCGGCTCTCTTTTCGGTTCACCAAAATCAACCGCCCCCTTATTCAAAATATTCATTTTGTAAAACCATCTTATCATCTGGTTTAGGGGTTGGCAAGCTGTACGTATGCTAGCCACTTCGTGTCTACATACTGCTTGTTGGGGAGTCCCCCAATCCCCCTAAAATCAAGGGAAAGTTCAAGTAAAAGTGCTTGAAAAAAGACGTCCTTTTGGCCGTTTTTTTCACGGCTATCACAATCGAACGACCCACCTTTGCCCTTATTGGTCAAGGTGGATCATTCAATTATGCTAGCTAAAATTTCACAATCCTCTTGAATGCTCGACTGCCTTTATGGCAGTCCCTTAGCCTTTATGGCAAGTGTCGGTCTTTGAATACTTCAGACGAATTTTTATAATTTGTACACTCAAAATAACGGTCGCAAAAGGGCTAAGTAATAGATAGAGAAGGGGACATGCTACAAACGTTGTTATATCAACCTTTTAAACTTGATGATGTTTCATAGGGTGAAACATATATGTTTCACAGCTGGTGAAACATGTTTAAACAATAGTTGCTTTTTTTGAAACAGTAAGGGTAGAATATGAAACATAAGGTTTCATAAGTTGAACATACATGTGTGCTTTTTTAAAAAACCTAAGGGAAATGGGGATGAAAAGAGGATGGTAGCAATGAAAAATGAAAATAACGAAGTGACGATGGACAAGGATGACCTCATGAAGATCATAGAAATGACAGGGTTGCCTGCAAGCAGTCTAGAAAGGCTTATAGACCTTCGTAAGGCAGAAGAGAATGAAGAAGAACAGAGGAAGCGTGAAAGCGATAATCCACCCTTTGTACAGTTTTATAAAGGCACTGGGATAAAAGCTATTCAATGGCTTATTAAAAAAAATCCTTTTGCTAGTCAATTATTTATGTTTTTCATCGAAAATATGAATAATAAAAACCTTGTTGTTGCTTCACAACAATTGCTCATGGAGGAATTTGAAAAGGGTCGAACAACAGTTTACAGGGCAGTTAAATTTCTTGAAGAACACAATTTTATTAATGTCGCAAAAATAGGTTCTGCAAATGCTTATATCCTTAATCCAGAAATAGCATTTCAAGATGGACACCACAAGAAGAAATTTGTCTCGTTTGAAGGCACAATCTTGTTAAGCAAAGAAGAAAATAAAATTCTTTTTGAAAAACATAACTATGAAAATGTAAAAGTTTTAAAAGGTAAAAATAAATGATTTGTTCTTACTGTCAAATAGATAACAACGAAAGCAATGACAATTGCACGTTCTGTAACGCTCCATTGACCATAATTAGACCAAAACAAAAAGATTTTCTAGCCGTGGATCATGCCGAAAAGCCTTTTGAGGAACTGATTCAATATCACACTTATGATTTACTGGTTCTCCTGCGCTTAGTCCGTGCTGAACGCTCCACTGCTTACGACATG
>DXBN01000034.1 GCA_019116505.1 Candidatus Enterococcus avicola
GATAATATGAATTGGATACCAGAGATTATGGCGGCTGGTCAGGGGGATTTAAACAGCCCGGATGCACAAAAACTTGGTCGAAAATTATGGCTAACGTCTAGCCAGGGTAAATATATTGTTGATCAGGTCAAGTATTTTAAAAATTTGGATACCTTATCTAGGTACTTGGATGCCAATCAAAATAAACTACAATTGTTGTTGCGTCGAGCTGATAAATATAAGCAACAAGAGATCATTATGGGCAATCATCACGTATGGCTTAATGTAGAGAATGGTTATAAATCATTTGTACATTAAACATGGATACTTATAAAACATACTTATAAGTATACTGATGATTATAATTATAGTTATATTTATAAGTATATTGTTGCGTATAATTATGTTGAGTTGAAAAATTTACTAAAAATTGACGGACTGGTATACTGAAACCAGCAATTAGATTTACAAAAATAAGTTCTTACTGGGTTGTGTGCACTGCCAGTGAGGACTTATTTTTTGTCTAAAAGAGGGGTGGGGCGTTTTTACATCGCCCTAATTATTTCAGTTAATATAAAGATGCACTAGGATTAGTGACAAAATTTTGGAGGTCAACACATGACAATGATTAAGAATAAATGGCGGACACGTGGGCTGTCAGCAGCCGCAGTGACCATGGGAACAGCTTTATTAGTGAATAGTCAAGCAACTATCGTCCATGCAGCTGCTTTGGAGGAAACAGCTAAGAATACTGGTACGAAGGTAATTACCTTTTTGATTCTTCTAACAGTGGTTTTGGGAGCTATTGGTGCCGCTTTAGGGATTGCGATGATGGCGTCAGGTAACCAAATGCTACATGCTTCAGGTACAAAGAAAGTCATGATTGGATTAGCAAGTATCGTGGGAATTCTTTGCTTGGGGTTAGGTGTTACTTGGATTGTTCAAACCGTTACAGGTGCTGGTGGAGGATTTAACTGGCAGTGGCCATTCTAAGCAACCAATCATTATATGAAAGGAGGTAAATTAAATGAGTTGGTTTAAGTCAGAGAAAAAAGGCAAAAAGCATACTGAGTTATCTTATCAAGCGCAGTTTGTGAACCCGAAGTTGGATCGAGAAAATCCAATCATTCAACAAATTATTAGTGAAACTGGTGATTTGAATCAGACGTGGCCAAATATTCAACTGGATGAATTGAAGCTGCTGACAGAAAAGTTACAACAAGATGTTGCGATTACTACTGGTGAAGTGGTGCAGTTAGGCAGTATTACTTTTCTAACACCTAATCCTGCTAACCCTAAAAAATTGATTGAGACAGGTTTAACATGGGAAAATGCCACAGTAAAAGCTAATATGGAAAATTTTGTCATTGAAACGGTGAACCAAGTGTTAAATGATGAGACCACTCGTTTGGATGATCAAGTTACTTATAACGAGTTGGCAGATGCTCTATCAGAGTTCCTGGCGGCCAGCCAAGATGTCGCTGGTTTTAAATATGGCGATATGCCTGAGCTACCATCTAGCAATGAATATGTTAATGCCGTTGGAACCAATCAAATGTTTGACTTGCTACCACAACGGCTTGTTGTTAAGGAAGTTCAAGAGACTGTTCAAAAGCAACAGGAAAAGAAGGAAGTGCCACCTGTTGAGGAAAAGGCAGCTACTGAGGTTAAAGCACCAGCCAAACAATCAACTGCACATAATGTGGATGTGGCTACTACAACGGCGACAAAACAATCTGTTAATAATAATCTGACAGAAAAACAAATTTTTGCTGCACCAGCAAAGAATGTCGTGATTGAAAATAATACGGTCGTGATTGCTGATTTAATTAAAGCATTTAAGGTACAACCACGATTTTTTAAGTCGAAATCAGTTAATCCTGATCAAACTGTTGTACCAGAAAGTGACGATTATGTTGACGTGATGATGGCACGAGAAACCCTTGAAGCCAATACATTTATTCAACAAGCAGCGGATAAAGTTGCAGATAATTATCGTGAGACTTTAGCGCAAAATGTTGCGGATGTTCGAGAAGATACCAAGCAACTGAATGACTTATTGGCCACGGATTGGCAAACACCAGTTAAAGACCAAATTAAACAGCGACACACGAAAGATTATGGCGAACGTTTAGATAAATCTATCCAAGCGTTGGATTCTGATTATAAGCAAGCCGTTGCGGATGAAGAACAACGTCATGAACAAACGCTAACGAAATTAGAAAAGCAGTTAAAGCGTGATAAGGAAAAAACAACTGTCAAATTAACGATTGATCGTGATCACATTATCCAAAACGAGATTGCCCAAATTATTACGACACAAAAGCAATATATCGAGCAAGAAGTGAAACAATTGCGCAATAATCAAGCTGAATTCAAGCGGCATAAGGTAATTGATGAAATTATCTCTGATCAAAAAGAGGCAAACGAATTGTTAACGAATAATTACCGCAGCCTCGCTAATGGCTTAGAAGAACGTCGACAAAGTTTTATCAAAGAACATGAACAGGCTTTAGTCACACGGCAAGCATCAGATGAAGCACAAGCAGAAAAAGAGCGTTACAAGCTTGAAAATGCTAATGTACTTAACCTGGAAGAACGTCGTGATCACTTAGAAAAGATGAAGCTTGACCTGGAAGGACAGGTTGGTCAATTGCAAGCTGATTCTTCAAAGTGGCAGTTTCGAGCTGAAACGGCACAAGAAGATTTGGATCGCATGAAACAACAAGTTGCTGATCTTAATAAGCAATATGAACAACGGCTCAAAAGTGACCGAATTGACTTAGAAAAACACCAACAATTGACACAACAAGCGCGTCAGGCAAAGTTAGATAAGTGGTTGCATCCATTTAAGTTCAGACAGCAAAACACAGGCAAATCAGTTGGGAAATAATAGGTTAGCTTGATTTATATATAGAGATATGAAGGAAAATAAAAGTAGGCCAACCTATATTTTTTATAGATCAGCCTACTTTTTATTGTTAAAGTTTTTGTCGATTATTTTTAATATAAAAACAGGTGCTGCTAATAACAGTATTAACCATACTACGAATAGCCGATCATAGAATATGACTAATAACATAAATATAATCCATATCTAATAAGGCCTGAACTGAAAGAATTTAAGTTAAACAAGACTGTAAAATAATTTAGTGCTAAACTAATTCTAAAGGCTAGTAAATTGACTTTTTAATTTTAATAGTTACTTTTTAGGTCGGGTCGGCTATCGTCGACCTTTTTTGTTTACTCAAAGAGCGGTTGCTTTCAAACACAAAACACATGATTCTTCGGGACTCACTTCAACTTCGAGCGTTATGTTTAATTTTTAGTTATTTTAATTTCCTTACTCATCTTATTGACATGTTTAACTCGTTGTATCTTTTGGTTAATATAGTCTAAAATTATTTGATTTGTCACGTATTCATGCATTTCTTTTCCATTTGAATGGATAATAAAACTACGATAATCGACACCGTTTTGGTCAAGTTTAAAATAATTTGGTGCTAATTGTTTTTGCTCTGATTGAATATTTTTATCACGCCAAACTAGTTTGCGTCCATCATTCATTTGATTAACTTGCCAGCCTTTTGGTGAATTGGTTAACTCTTTCCATCGTTCAATATTAACTTGTTTACTGCCGTAATAGATGATAGCTGCATATAATTTTGATTTATTGTGATTCAGCTCAGGCATGTTTAACTCTTCTACATTTTTCTGAGATTCAACCTTATTTTTAATGCTGTAATGTTTTGATTCGTATACTTTTCGTCCCTTATTTTTACGAAAGTCTTGATAGTCAATTGATTTTAAGCTAGTTTTTTTATCTTTAACGGTTAAAGTATAGTAATTAGTGTAAGGTTCATACTTTATCTTTGTCATATCATATTCAGGAACGGTCACTTTTTTACCTAATAAATCGCCTTGTGTACCAATCAATAATGGTGATTTAGAATCAATGCCCACCACACGTATCTTAATATAATATTTTCTCTCAAAATTGAATTTTTTATAAAAAGTAATATCTGAATTTTTTGAAGTTGAAGCTTTTAAATACGGTTTGGTTTCAGATGGAGTAACACCCTTATTCATAGCTTTGAAGGTTAATTGTGTGAGCTGTTGGTATTTTTCTTGCTTGTGATGGTAATAAAATAATGACAGTAACAGAATTATTATAAGACTAGCAAATAAAATTAATGAGTACACACTTTTTCGTTTCATTATAGTTCTCCTATATCATAAGAATAGATTCCTTTATTAAAATTATTATGCGAATGATAAAGAGATGTCAAATAAGAAATTTAGTGGTAACTAATCTTGAAAGCTGGTAAAATGGCTTTTTAATTTTAATAGTTACTTTCTTGACCGGCTAACGTCGGCCTTTTTTGTTTACCTAAAGAGTGATTGCTCTCAAGCGTATTCTATCAGTATTTTCAGTTGGTCGGGTAGATGATTATACAGAAATACTTCATAGAATGTGTCTTGTTGGTAATCACGTATAATTTAATTAAGTAGGAGGGGTTGGTTACATGTTAATTACTTATGAAACACGTATCAAAATTGAATTATTACTCAAGGAAGGTTATTCGTTGGCAAATATTGCGCGGCGTTTAAATTTTAATCGATCTACTATTACCCGTGAAATCAGACGAGGAACTCAGGACTCACCTAAAAATAATCTGAATTATCCCACTAACTTGATTAAGTCAATGTATCGAGCACGTGATGCACAGTTTAGAGCTGAAAATCGGCGTCATCATGCAGGACGACCTTCATCGTTAACGCAATATAAACGCCAAGTTATTCAACAAGAAATTCATGAGCATCATTTTACTCCGGGGCAAGTGGTCGCAAAGCATCGACGTTTATTTTCCAATACAACGGTCATCTACACTTGGATTAATCACAATCAAATTCCAGGTGTTTCAAGTAATGATTTACCAATGCACGGGAAACGTTTTCGACGCAATATTAATCGACAGCTGAGAGGGTATAAAGTCCATTTACATAAGGGATTTAGTCGTAAGAAACATCACTTCAAACCCGTAAAAAAATCTGAAGAGGCCATTCACTATATTGGCAAGCGACAGAGTATTAATGAACGCCCCGCGAAGGTTAATCATCGCAAAGAATTTGGACATTGGGAGATGGACGGGGTGGAAGGTTCGACTAATGATTCATTATTAGTCACGTTCGTTGAACGAAAAACACGTTTTCAAGTCGCTTTGAAAGCTAAGTCTAAGCGAGCGTTCGACATTCTGAAAGTAGTTACGCAATTTAAAGGTCAGTTCGGTAATTATGTGAAATCAATCACATGTGACAATGGTAAAGAATTTATCAATGGACTGGTATCCAAGTATATTCTGCAATACTTAGGTGATTTATACATCGCTAACAGTTATGCACCGTATGAGCGAGGGACCAATGAGCGTACTAATCGTAATCTCCGTGCCAAGTGGTATTTTCCTAAAGGTACGCGGTTTAGTGACATTAGTCAACGGCGTGTCGATCAGGTCGTTAAGGAAATCAATAGCAAACCGTTAACGCATACCCATAAACAACAAAAATCACCACAATATCTGTTTAAACGCGCGACTAGACGTCTACGGCAACGTGCCCAGCGTGACAATCTGTTAGTGGCTAGTTAAGCTAATTAAAACTGTGTTAAACAACATACATAACATTTAAAAGTTAAGGAACACCTGATTAAAATTTTATTTGATGAGGTGCATTTTGGTGTGCCTTAAAATGCTAGTTTAAATCAAACAACAGCACATAGATTGTGTTCAAACGTTATAAAGCATTAATTAAAGGTAAAAATGTCAATAAAGACAAAAAATTTTGTCAAAATGGTTTTTGTTATAAAAATGTAAAAAAATGCCGGTAAAACTGGTGCGATAACGTTTACAGTACATGTATAAACCAGCAATAAAAATAATGTTGCATCAAATACTTGACAGTACCATTAACATTTAACTTTCGATAATATATATTATGTAAACTAGAATAACTAATTTTTTTGACGAATAAATAGTTCTTACTGCCCCTTTATTTATACTGACAAATTAAGGTTCTATCAACAAAACCAGACAATTTCTTGTTGATTGTTGCTTTTTGTATAAAAAACGTGACTCGTAATTTTTTAAAATATTAATTACGAGTCACATTTTCAGTTTATATTTTGGCATTTAGGTTTAAAACACTGTCACGTTGAATTAATTCTGTTGGAATGTAAATCACTTGAGGATCTTTGTTTGAAGAATCTGAATTCAAGAAAAGCTGCATAGCCACACGTCCAATTTCCGGAAAGTTTTGCTGAATAGTAGTTAATTTTGGACGAGCTATTTCAGTCTGCTGGAGTCCGTCAATAGTTACTATGGATAAATCATCAGGGACTTTTTTGCCATGATCAAGCATTGCGTTTGCTAGTCCTTGGCCAACTAGGTCGGCAGTTGCGACGGCAGCTGTAAATGGCAGATGATTGATATCATAGTCGGTTGTCACACTGTTATAACCAGTCTCGTAAGTATGATCAGTTCCATAGAGAAACATATTATCATCTGTTAAGCCATGCGCATGCATTAACTTAATAAAGTTAGTACGACGTGTGTTTGATATAATCGTTGTCAATTTTGTATCACCAATTAAAGCAATATTTTTATGGCCCATAGTTACTAAATAGTCAATAATTGTGTTCATCATTTCGGATTCATCTGAGGTAACTGCCGATACTTGATCGTTTAGCAAAGCTGTTAATGAAATGACAGATATTTTTTCTTCTAAAAGCGTATTGACCATCCATGATGGAATATCCAAAGACAACATAAAAACAGCCCCTACTTGCCTTGATAGCAATGTTTGGAACACTTGATATTGATGATCTTCGTTTTCATCAAGGTATGTAATTA
>DXBN01000035.1 GCA_019116505.1 Candidatus Enterococcus avicola
TTTTTTTGGAAATTTATTTGCGTATCTACTTTTGCGAGGGTCATGGAAAAACACAGTCAACCACGGTTTATCACGGAGCAGATTTTCCGCGAGTATGCTTGGTGGTTCACATCGGCTTTTCCTGCCTATCAACACTATAAAGGAGATTTTTTATGAAACATCATACTCACGCAACACCCATCAATAGTCCCGCCCCCCAAATGCGGCAACACACCTATGACTTGACCAAGTTACTGCCCTTGATTGATTCTTTATTCGACTGGGGCGCCGCTGTCACACCCGACTCTGACGACGAGCCGGTCATCGATAGCCTGATCCTCTCCCAGATGACCAACCAACTGCCAGTGGAGCACGAGTTTGACCATAGCAAGCTCCTCTTGGCGGTTTTGCCAGTCGCCCCACGTTTTCTAGGAGAGCCCCCTTTGCAGCTGGTGATCACCACCGATTCGCTGCATCTGCTGGACCGGACCCAGTCTCAGATCATCAACGATTCCTTCAAGCACCACGAACATATCGCCTTTGACAATGCCTTTCGCTCTGCTGCGGCCACCTTGCTAAAAGGCATGCACTGCGTCCACGCCAGTCACAACATCCCGATGGCCAACTGGCGCTTTACCCTGATACCTTTGAAACCCTCAGAGCACTGGGAAAATCAACGCCTGTGGATCAACCCCGCCACCATCGAAAACTACTCTCAGGACTTGACGAAAGGGCACCACGACTGCACCCAGGCCAATAAGCTGCTGATCACCACCTATGGCTTGATGCTCAAAGGCCCCGTGCGTCCCGACACCCTGAAAAGCCAAATCATCCGGGGCATCCTGAGCCACTCCGCTCGCAAACGCATGCACGAAGCCGTCTCTCCCGGCAGTGACACGCCGCTAATGAGCTATCTAGAGTATCCTAGCACCCCGCTACTCAACCGGATCTTTGGTGGCCTCACCACCTACCATATCCCCGGCACCCGCAGCCAGCTGATGGACACTTATCGCATCCACACCAGCCTCGCCGACAATCGCAGCTGGGTCCGCAAAGAAGAACACGCCCAAGAAAAACATCGTAAGTGGCACCAAGAGATGGAACTGGCGGATAAGAAACATCTTTGCCAGATTTGTGGGAGGGAGTGAGGAAATCAAAAGCCCTCGGCGATGAGCGTCGAGGGCTTTTGATTATTGATGTTTATTTTCGAAACTGTTCTTCAAGGGATAAAGCTTTGGCTGTAAAATCAGTAAAATAAGTATCCACACCCAAAGTAATAGCTGATTTTATCTCATTGGTGGTATCGAGGGTCCAAGCATTGAACATTTTATGCTTGTCGTGGACCAATTTCACGTTCTCTTCATTCATCAAACTTTTATTGACGGAAATGATATTAACATTTTTATTCGCCACAGCTGCGGCCAGTTCTTCTTGTTTTTTCACTAGCAATAATTTCGGCATCTCAGGGTAAACTTCTTCAAGCTTATCCAGTGGCTCATGACTCGACGCTTGTACGATAATTTTGTCCTCAAGATTATTTTTTGCAACAATCTCTTGAAAAAGCGCCGTCTGCTGATCATTTTCTTTAAGCTCAATCACATAATTCACTTGCTCGCCATACCGATCAAAGACACTTTGCAATGTCAAAATCGCTTCCCCACTAGTCGTCTTTAGAGCATCAATTTCTTGATCAGTCAGGTCGGCATATAGCTTATCCACGCCGGTAATTTTCTTAGCAGATAAATCATGAGAAACATAAAGTGTTCCATCTTTTGAAGTAACCAAATCTTGCTCAATATAATTGGAACCATACTGAATAGCTAAATCATACGCCGAAAAAGTATGCTCAACTTCTTCACCAGAAGCGCCACGGTGAGAATAAACATGCTTAGCAGCTTGCTCGGCTTGCATTTTGTTATGGATAAAATACCCATTGACAGCCAGTGATGCCACTAATAATACTCCCAAAAAAGCAATTCCGATTCTCCAAACCGGACTCTTGCTTTTTGATGCGCGATTTTTTTGTCGAGACGCTAAATTAGTATTATCGTTTTTCATCCTCTACTCCATTCACATTTGTTTCGGTTCTTCCTTTAAAAATGAACAATTTACTAAAAAGGTAATTAGCGATCACTACTAAAATTTGCGTAATCATCTTCGCCCAAAAATCTCCAACATGTAAGACATTGACAAGCAACAACATCGCCCCCATATCTAATACATAGGACAAGATACGGTAAAAAATAAACTTACCAAACTCGACAGCCAACTCGCCAACTGTTTCTGTCTTAGAATGAAAGACCCAAATTTTATTGGTAACGAAGGCAAAGAGTACTGCCGCGAGCCAAGAGATGGTGTTTGACGGGACAAGGCTCAAATGCAGCAAATCACGTGCAATAAAGAAGGCTATAAAATTGACTACAGTAGTGAGACCACCAAAGAAAAGGTAGATGAAAATCTCCCATAGTTTGCGTTTTTCAAGTTCAGTGCGGAAGCGGGTGTAGAGTTTCATGAATATGTCCTCTTTTTGATTTAAATTTATTTCATTTTTTAAATAAACTTGTTCCTGTATCCCTGACTCTAAACAGCAATCAAGATAAACTAATTTCAATCGTAAAACTGCTGCCTAAGATTACGAATATCAGTAGCAAATAACTTTTTCAACAACCCATTAAGCATGCGAATTACTAAGTCTAATAATACGCCCATTAAAAAAATAACGACCATCAACAAGAGCATATATCCTGTTCCAACGACTGCTCCTCTATCTTGAAATACTTGACTAATGTTCAAAAAATCTGGAAGCTCCAGCCATGTTTCAGGATCTTTTAAAACTACTTCCAGCCCTTTTTCCTCTCCGCTGTTAACAATAATCGTAGCGGGTTTGTTTAAAATCCCTAAACGAGTTGGCAACGTCTCCCCTCTTACTAAGAGATTTCGGAAAAAGTTTGATTCGTGAAAAAGATAGACGGTAAATACGGACTTGGACAGCCAGTTAACCCATCGAATACTCCCTATAGGTAATCTACGGAATAATTCAAAAACGACAATACTACATAGTAAAAAGAGAACACTAGATGACCATAGAGTATTTGTAAATGGTTCATTTACAAAAGTATCGATACTTTCTTGATTAAAAAACACTTGAGTAATCCTTTGTGTATTAACTTTGTACTCAATCACTTCAAGCACGAAGAAACTAGTTAGAAATAAAAGTAATGTCCAAGTACGAACTTTACTTAAAGGTTCATACAATCGTAGGTAAGCACCCACACTATAAACAGAAATTCCAATTGCCAAATTTTCCATATTCAAATTATCCAAAATATCGAATATTTCCATAAAGCCCAATAAGATTATGAAAATAACAACAAATCCAAAAAAATCTTTTTTTCTCAATCGTTGCAAAAAAGGATTTAAGATATATTTTGCGAAAACAATGACAAAAATATAATAACCAATAAACCACCAACCATTTAATGACATGTCAATATCCATATTCGTTTTTATAGGGTACTGAAAACGATTAAATAAATAAGCAAGTCCCAACAAGATAAAAACAGTCATATATGTACGATTTAAAAGCTTTCCTGCCGGCTTTATCACGTTTATGTCTTTTTTATCAATCAAAAAATAGCCCGTAATCAAAATAAATATTGTATTGGCGATTTGACCGAACGTATAAAAAATCTGGATGATGTCCAGATGCCAAAAATTCGGTCCTCTCTCAGTTGTAATCAATGCAAATCGATCATAATTAATATGATGCAAAACTAAATGATATAAAATAATACCCATCATAGCAATTATTCGAAGGAGTTCAAAATTTGATTGTCGTTGTTTACGGGTTATCTCATTCAAAATAATCATCCCTTAATATGTATATAATTTTTGCTTTCATTAGTTTAGCATAAAACAGCTAAAAAACATTATTTGCTTTTAAAAAAAGGGCTAGACAATTCATAAAATATAGTTGTCTAGCCTCTCATAAACTTTCAATGCACTCGTTACTTTTCATCCCCGATTTTCCCATCTCCATCAATATCCTCTTGGGAAAGCTTTTCGACTTCTTTGATGAAACCCTTAGTTACCGCGTCATAGTGAGATTCTTCCTCATCTTCATAACCAATCACAGCTTCGTTCGGGATGGCATCGAGGTTAGCAAACATCTCGATGTGTTGATGCAAATTGGTAAAGGTCATCGGCGCATCCCCACCGTATTCCCCATCGAGATTAATCATTAGCGCTTTATCAGATTTTGGAATGACTGCCAATTTTGAAGTCTTCGTATAAATGATGCGCTTGTCATTTACA
>DXBN01000036.1 GCA_019116505.1 Candidatus Enterococcus avicola
ATCGTGTGGAGTTTGTTCACACAGGTTCGCGACTTCCCATGCAGTTCTCTGATGAACTTCTTACACTTTCATGCAGGCACAGACTATATCTTATCCTTCAACTGTACTTGTTAAGGCGAAACCACTTCCACATGCTTGTGTGGACTTCCCTCAAGAGGAATAGTCGTTGAACCTTCCTATTTCTAGGCTTGGCTGCTGATTTTCGATTATGTGAACACTTAGGATTTAAGCTTATGCCATCTAACGAATATTTTTCTGTTTTCACCACGTTCACGCTTGGGTTTGATATCCCTACGTTGTCGTTTCGTTAGCTTTACGAGTTCCCAGTAATTCAGTTTCTTCATTGGACAATACGAGTGTTTGTATGACCTCTAAATGCAAGTTTCTCTACATTCTTACAGTACGTCTACGGGCTATCATCCCACCATTAAAATAGTGGGTTTTCTCGCCCGCAAATTCTATAATTTTGAATCTCTTTGTTGGGACTCAAAAATAATCGATTTGTAGAAATTTCGAACACTCTTACGTGAGGCAATTTCTTTCTGATAGCAATAAACACAGAAATCTTCAGCTGAGTCTTGTTTAATCAGTACATCTTGCTCATCAATCAAAACACGGAAATCTTCTTGAGTGACGATTGTTCTGATATCGAAATCATTGCTACAAATTACTTTGGCATTAATCATTAAGCAAGCAGTAATCGTAGCAATTTCACCAAAATTCGAAACTGTTTTGAATGGTCTACCTTCTTTTAGTCTATTGAGATTCATTCGCTGAAAGGATTCTGTAACATCAGCTAGTCTATTTCGATAGATTTCCTGTTCAGCTTTCGTTAGATAGGAGGAATCAGATGGATCAAATAAAGTCCATTGTTTTTCATTAATAAAAGAACGGAGAGTTTTTTTATTGAGGAGGTTAGTAATTCGTTATAAACCTCGATATGAATATAGATATCATCATACAGAAGGTTCATCCATTCTAAAATATTATTTTTTTGGAAATCGACAGCAAAAATTAACATGTTGGAGTCGATAAATACTTTTTGAATTGAATTACTCATCATCTAACCACTCATCCTTAAGCTGTTGTCTTTGAATCCAATATTCTTCCGCCTTTTTAGGGTCAATATGTTTAATAAGATTGACGGCCATCTCTAAAGTAATTTTATTATCACGGACTTGTTTATCAACTTCTTTTGAGAAATCGCTAAACTGTTCGAATGGATAACTTTCATCTAAGTAGCTTGGTGGAAAACCAAGTTCTTTTCTGATTATTTTCCATTCTTCTTCAGTTCTTTTTATAATCAAAGTAGGAATTTTATTTCCAAGTTCTCTCAATCTTCTAGTTACTGCAACATAAGGCATAGAAGAGAGATCTGCAATTTCAATTACTTTGTCACTAATATCTCCTTGTAAATTTCTCAAAAGAGATTCTACTAGATTTTCAGGCATCATGACATTTGCAGCAAAATGGTCAGCAGCCCGTTCATGATCAAGACTTTCATATGGAATTGGAATTTCATTTGACTCGTATTGTAGATGCCAAAGTTCATGAGCAGCACTATAATATCTTATGCGCAATGGTTGAAAAGTATTGATAGCTATGATGTGTTTATCTAACATATGAATTGCAGCGCCGTAGTATGAAGAATCTTCAACTTTTTGATAAATGATAGATGCCTTTTTGGCTAAAACTTTTTCGATTTCACTTCCTAAAAAAACTTCTTCTCCTAAATAATCTTTTAAAAAAGCACCAGCATAGACTTTTGCCGTTTTTTCTGCTTGAATTTTTCTTGTTATAGTCATTATGATAACCTACTTATTTAGTAATTGAACAAAGTGTTCAGCGTCGAGTAACAATTGGCGTAAGGCACGTTCACTGTTTTCATTGGAAATATGACCTCTTAAAGAATAAACTAAATTATTACTAGATTCATTGGATGAAGATGCGAGTTCAGAAATAGTCATTCCAGTGATTTCTGAAAATCTCTCAATATGCCCAGGCTGAAGCTTTCGACTTCCACTGAATAGTTGACTAATCAAGGAAGGAGCACTATCCATTTCGGCAGCTAGCCATACTTGGGTTTTATTATTATCAGCAAGCCATTTCCTTACATGTTCTATTGTATTTAAGTCACTTCTCATTATTATCGCCACCCTTTCTTACATAGTGTAACATTTTTAGTGAATCTTCACAAATATTATTTGTTTTTTTGTGAATATATTGTTTTTTAGAGAAAAAGGATTCTCAGAGTTTCATTGGTACGAAAGTCTGTTATACTAATGGGTAGAGAAAATGAGGGGAGTCGAAAGTATGCGACGTTTTTTTAGTTATTATCGTCCTTATAAGGGTTTATTTATGTTAGATTTTTGCTGTGCCGTTTTGGCAGGTTTATTGGAATTGGCGTTTCCAGTGGCCGTCAATCAAGTGATTGACCAGATTATGCCGCAAAATAATTTCAAATATGTCTTACTCGCAAGTTTAGGACTGTTTACTTTTTATATAATAAATACGGTGTTGCAATATATTGTTGTCTATTTTGGACATGTTTTAGGCGTTAATATCGAAACAGACATGCGAAATGAATTGTTCGAACATTTGCAGCATCAACCGTTTGAATATTATGATAATCAAAAAACCGGGAAGTTAATTAGTCGTTTAACGACAGATTTATTTGAGATTTCAGAAGTGGCGCACCATGGTCCAGAAGATGTCTTTATCACGGTGATGACTTTGGTCGGATCATTTATTTTAATGTTTCGTATGCATGCGCAATTAGCATGGGCGACCTTTGCGTTAATTCCGTTAATCACTTTAGCATTGGTCTTTTTCAATAAAAAAATGACAAAAGTCAATACCGAAATTTATGACAATTTAGGTGAATTTAATGCGGGAGTGGAAGCGGCGGTCAGTGGTATTCGTGTGACCCAATCATTTGCAAATGAAGCACATGAGAAAAAACGTTTTAACTATTTGAGTGATTTGTACCGCCGTTCGAAAATTGTCTTTTACAAGGTAATGGCAATTAGTTCTTCTTATAATTATTTCATGATTCGTTTAATCAATTTATTTGCGTTAATTTTTGGTGCTTATTATACGATTCAAGGACAATTAACGTATGGAGAGTTTGTTGGTTTCATTTTATTATCAAATGTCTTTGTTCGACCAATTGAAAAAATCAATACGATGATTGAAAGTTACCCGAAAGGCATTGCTGGTTTCCGTCGTTTAACCGAAGAGTTGGATAAGAAACCCACGATTGTCGATCGAGCAGATGCGGTTGCAGTTGATCATTTAACTGGTAATATCTCTTATAAAGATGTTTCTTTTTCTTATGCCGATCATACAAAAGTTTTAAATAAAATCTCACTTGATATTCAAGCAGGTGAAACGGTAGCGTTTGTTGGACAAAGTGGTTCTGGGAAAACGACGTTATGTAATTTATTGCCACGATTTTATGAAGCAACTAGCGGTGAGATTACGATTGATGGGATGAATGTTCAAGAGATGACACTGTCGTCGCTGCGCCATCAAATCGGTACGGTACAACAAGATGTTTTCTTATTTCCGGGAACAATGCGTGAAAATATCGCCTATGGAAAGTTGGATGCCAGTGAAGAAGAAATCCTTCATGCCGTGCGATTAGCCCATTTAGAAGGTGTAATTAATCAAATGTCAGAAGGACTCGATACAATTGTCGGCGAAAGGGGCGTAAAATTATCTGGCGGACAAAAACAACGCGTCGCAATTGCGCGTATGTTCTTAAAGAACCCACCAATTTTAATTTTAGATGAAGCAACTTCGGCACTTGATACAGAAACAGAAACAGTCATCCAAGAATCATTGAATTCATTAGCGAAAGGCCGGACAACGCTGATTATTGCCCATCGTTTAGCGACGATTAAACATGCGACACGAATTATCGTGATGAGTGAAAAAGGCATTTTAGAAGAAGGGACACATGATGAATTGATGGCTAAAAATGGCCATTATCGCAAACTTTATGATGCACAATTCCATGATAAAGCGCAATAGACTAGTATAGATTTTTTTACTGTTTACAAAAATAGGGATTAAAATGAAATGAGAAACACTCTTATTTCATTTTATCAACCTGTGAATACTGTTCACAAAATCAGTCTTTACATGCCAACACTTTAAGATAAACTTCAAAAGAACGCTAGTAATCTCTAATGTTTTCCTGTATAATGAGTACAACAATGAAACAAAAATGGTAACTGTTCTTTTGCTTTTTAATAAAAAAGGAGTGATGCACGTTGTTGACACTATATACTTCCCCGAGCTGTACGTCATGCCGCAAAGCCCGTGCCTGGTTACAAGAACATGAGATCCCTTTTGTTGAGAGAAATATTTTTTCAGAACCATTAGATATTTCCGAACTAAAATCAATTCTACAGATGACAGAAGATGGAACAGAGGAGATTATCTCAACTCGTTCGAAAGTTTTCCAGAAGTTAAACATGGATTTAGATGATTTACCGTTGCAGGGGTTATTGACACTTGTACAAGAAAATCCTGGTTTATTGCGTCGTCCAATTATGGTTGATGAGAAGCGTTTGCAAGTTGGGTTTAATGAAGATGAAATTCGTCGTTTCTTACCAAGAGATATTCGACAGTTTGAATTGCGTCAGGCGCAATTAATGTCAGGACTATAATAAACAAAAGCTGAAACAGTTCGTCTGTTCCAGCTTTTTTAATATTTCCCTGAGTGAAAAATTGCTAAGCGTCGCTTGATTTAGTTTAAGATTTACTCAGAATGAAGGTAGAGGGACGTTTTTTCCTTTACTTTTGTTTTTCTTTCGTTACAATTAAATAGAAGATAAGTAAAGTGAGGTGTAGCCAAACAATGGAAATGGAACATATTAATGAAAATACGATTCGCGTATTAATTCAAGGTGAGGATTTAGTTGCTCGCGGCATTACCTTTATCGATTTATTGGGGAATCATCAAGAAATCGAGTCTTTCTTTTATAGTATCTTAGAAGAAGTTGACGTAGAGGAACAATTCATCGGAAGTGAAGCAGTTACGTTCCAAGTACTTCCCAAAGGTGATGGCCTCGAGTTGATTATTAGTAAAAATCTTTCACCAGATGAAATGACACCGTATGAAATTTTTACCGATCAATTTACCGATGATGAACTGCTTTCAATATTTACCGAAGCAGAAGAGGCCCAGCATCAAGAAGAAGCGGTTGAGGAGTTACTAAGTGCCTTAAATACCAAACAAGATAACGATAAAGAAGTGAGCAAACGCAAAGCGAAGAAGAAAAAAATAGAAGAAAAAATTCCAGAAGTGGCACGTAAATATGTGTTTGCTTTAATGAATTTTGAAGCAGCGATTTATATCGCGGCCTCTGTTACCTTAGACGATGCGCAAACAAGTTTGTATATGCTTAAAGATCATTACTATTTAAGTGTTCGTTTTACGGATGACTTATCAGAAACACTGATTAAAAACAGTGTCGCACATATCTCTGAGTTTGCACGTCTAGTTGAAATTACAGAAGAAGTTTTATTTGAACATGGACAAGCAATCATGTCTGAGGATGCTTTAGGAACCATCAATAAATATTTTGAAGTTTAATCAAAACAAGCGACTAGGTGTCAGTAGATGCCTAGTCGCTTTTGTCTATCTTCTCTTAAACTAAATGCTTGATTTAGAAAAAAACTTTTCTTTTTTGCGAAGTTATTTGTAGGAAAGGAGATGAGGAGATTGTTTGTCGCAGAAAATCAATTCGGCATTAAAATATG
>DXBN01000037.1 GCA_019116505.1 Candidatus Enterococcus avicola
CCTAAAACTGGATTAACAGCCAACGGTAACCGAGTATTAAATAGGTTTTAATGGCAAAGATAGTAATTCCATTGAGTGCATTTATTCTGCCTATGAAAAAGAAAGGCAAGATGCAGCTAGTAAAAATGACCCTAAACAATTGGATCATGCTACACGGTATGAAAGCAGGTCGAATGATTGCCAACAAACGCAAACATCAGATCCAAGCAAAAATCATACCACTAGTTGACCAGAGAATTGTTGACGGTCTTGAACCCGTTGGTAAGCGTACGAAATTTCATTTTGAGTGGTACTTTCCTGACAGACGAACAGACTTAGACAACTGGACTTTTACGCACAAATTCATTTTTGACGCCTTTCAGGCCAGTTCAGTCCGAGGTAGGGTATTTATGCCAAACGACAATTTAAACTTCGTGGTGGCCACGTATGACGATTTTATGGGGGTTGATAAGGACGACCCAAGAGTTGAAATAGATTGGAACAGCGAAAATGGGTGAAAAATACGAAAGACAATACACAGAGTTTGAGTGTCATCTCACGCAAGGCTGGTCGATTGAAAAAATCGCCAAGCATATGGGGATGAGACAAGAAAGACTGAAAAGTGGTGATTATCTGGTCCGCTATCGTAAAGAACACGGTATAGCACAATCGAGGCCAAAGAATGAATTTAAAATTGATACAAAGAAGATGTTTGAGTTAATTCACATACTTGAAGCACGGTATGACATTGGTAGCTGGGAAAATGGCTACAAAATTCATTTTGATGATGACCATGTACCTGATTATGATCCACAGATGATTGAACTGAGAAGAGTGGTTAACGGTAAGTAAAGCAACAGCCAAGGGTGAAACGACTGCAAGCCCGTATAGAAATGAAAAATATTGCACCAGGTAAATTAGCAATGCTCCTCATAGCTTTGTTAACAATCGTCGGGATAATTTGCGAAACCATAATTGAGGTGGTGGGGTAATGGGACAAAACAAAAGTATTGATGAAACTGTAATCAATAAAGACACGAGTGTTATTTATGGTGAAGATGTTCGATTAACGCAAATCAAGAAAATAAAAAATCAGCAAGCTGGTTTTGACAAAGAGTTGGACCGCATAAGTGAAGATTTGACGTTCACGATGGTTGCACTATGCATTGTAGCTGTGTTGCTACTCATAACAGCTATCTTCCTGATATTTGTAATTAATCGGGTGGGGCTATGACGACAGCAGTAATCGGGTTATTAATAAATTTGTGCATGGTGCTAGGCATATTGCTAGTACTGATGATTAGCAAATTGGGAGGTATGTGGTGATGGATAAGTTCATTACATTGTTATTCTTTCTAATGCTAGTAGCACTAGTAGTAATGGGGTATTTACTATCATGAGAACGTACTACTATTTCAGAGACGACAATGGCTGGTTCAAAGAAAACTACACAATTCAAGGTAAGCTGTTTTGGACCAGAACATCAGATATACGAGAGGCGTATAGGACTGATAGTGACTGGCTATATGACAAGATAATTAGTAAAGAACTGTCGAGTAGTTTCTATTGGAAAGAAAGACGTGACCATTATCAGAAGTTGATATAATAAAAAACCGTTAAACTTTGATGTTTAGCGGCTTTTTATTGTGTAAGAGTGTTGATAGTTTATTTTAATAATGTACTTGTTAATCTTTTAATATTGATGACATTGTTAATGTGGGTAAATATTAATATCCGATTAGACTATAAGTGATATCAAAATATTTTACCTTATAATAAAATATTTAATGTAAGATATAGTGTATATAAGTGCGAGAAATGGAGATTAATAAAAATGGTTGCAAGTATTGAAACAAGTGTGAAACAATGGGCGGACCAGCAAATACGCCAATTAGGATGGGAAATTCTTGCTTCAGAAAATGAAACTGCAGATGTGAATATTGATAGAGCGCTAAGAAATAACCCCTCTAAATCAGGGGGAGAAGGGGGTGGCCGCCCCGATTATACACTTATCATAACAAACGGCGAGAAAACGATTCCTGTAATTATTGAATACAAAGGATCTAAAGGAAAGCTTGTAAAATTAGATAACCAAGGCCTTGTCATTTTACGTGGTAATAACGGTGATTTTGATTATAAGCAGGCTATACCAAAATATGCAGTAAATGGGGCTACGTATTATGCTATGAACATTGTTAAGGATACTGTTTATCAAGAAGTGATTGCTATTGGAGTTAATGGGGTTAAAGATAGTACTGGCACGATTCAATATGAAATCAAAGTTTACGTATTGAACAAAAAAGATCCAGAATTAGCTATTGATTTAGGGACGTATAGCAACTTTAATTTCTTAAAAAATAGTGGACAGCAGAAAATACAATTATTTAAAAAAATTGTTGAATGTCAGATGGACCCTCATGAGTTAGAACAACGAGCTATTCGTGATGATGCTAAAATTGAATCTGTACTTCAAGAATTAAATCAAAAAATTCATGATGAGCAACAAATAATTCCTAGTCAACGAATAAACATTGTTGCTGGATCCTTAATGGCAGCTGTAGGGGTTAAAGGTAAAGATGGAAATTGGAAAGTGTCACGATTAGATCCTGCTGAACTTAATGGCTCTACTGAAGAAGGTAACACCGATGGAGAGAAAATTATTACTAAAATACATAATTTTCTAAAGGAAAGATCATTACCTCAAGCAAAGCAAAAACAAATTTTAAATGTTTTAAGAAGTAACTTCGTTGATAATAACCTAAATCAAAAATCATCTACAGAAACACAGACGGCCATTAAGACCATCTATCAAGAAATATATGATAAATTGATTCCAATTTATGATGTTACAGGTATCAATGATTTTACAGGTAAATTATTTAATGTGATGAACGCCTGGGTTGATGTTCCAGATGGTGGTGCTAACGATGTAGTTCTTACACCAAGATATATAACTAATTTCATGGCTAAATTAGCTCAGGTTAATCAGGATAGCTATGTTTGGGATTGGGCATTGGGCTCTGGTGGATTTCTAATTAGTTCGATGAACCTGATGATTGAGGATGCGCAAATTCAAAATGAAGATGACTTAACAAATCAGTACAATAAGATTGAACATATTAAAACAAAACAACTATTAGGCGTTGAGCTTCTACCAAATGTTTATATGCTTGCCGTGTTAAACATGATATTAATGGGAGATGGGTCATCCAACATTGTTAATGCTAATTCATTGACGAAGTATGAAGGTAAATATGCCTATAATGAGGAACCATTTCCTGCAGATGTGTTCTTACTTAATCCTCCATATTCAGCTGAAGGCAACGGTATGATATTTGTCGATAAGGCTTTTAAAAAGCAAAGAAAAGGTTATGGAGCTGTTATTATCCAAGATAGTGCTGGGAATGGAAAAGCTATTGAAATAAATAAACGCATTTTAAAACATAACCGCTTAAAGGCAAGCATTAAAATGCCAGTAGATCTATTCAAAGCAAGTGTCCAGACATCAATTTATCTATTTGAAGTAGGAAAGCCACATAGAATAGAAGATAATGTTTATTTTGTTGATTTAAGAGAAGATGGATATACTCGAAGTAATCGCAAGAAAGCAAAAACAAATCTAATTAATTCGGATGATGCTAAAGGACACTATCAAGAAGTGATTGATATTATTTTAGATAAATCAAAAAAGACTAATTATTTTAGCGAGAATGAAAATTATTATAAGGGAACCATTGATCCAATGAGTGGACAGGATTGGAATTATAATAAAAAAATTAATACAACACCAAAAGAGGAAGATTTCACAAAAACGGTTAGTGACTATCTGAGTTGGGAAGTGTCACAAATTTTTAAAGGAGACCATTTGGATTTTTGATAAGCCCTGATTTGGAAGCAGAAGGGAGAATTAGGGCTAAATTTGGCGTGACTAATAGAAAATTTAAATTAGGTGATTTGTTTAAAATTGAAAAAGCATTATCATTCAATAAAAACAAGCTTACTCCAATTGTTGGGAAAAAATATGCTTATATAACAAGAACAAGTTTGAATAATGGAATCTTAAAGTACACAGGATTTGTAAATCAAAAAAATATAAATAGTGCTCATACATTTAGTTTAGGGTTATTGCAGATGACATTCTTTTATCAGCGTGAAGAGTGGTATGCTGGACAATTTGTTAGAAAAATTACACCTAAATTTGAAATAAATGACAGAATTGCTATGTATTTTTGTACCGTTTTTAATAAGCAAAAGAATATACTATCTTCTGTTTTAGTCCATGAAGTTGATGAAACGTTTAATAACATTGAAGTAAGTTTACCAACTAATGAAGATGGAACAATTTCATTTAACTACATAGAAAGTTATATTAAATCAATTGAAGATACACGTCTTACACAACTAGATAATTATCTAATAAAGAGGGAATTAGCAGATTATAAACTAACAGCGGAAGAAATAAAATTGGTTAATGACTTCCGAACAAATCAAGCGATTTGTTGGGGTGACTTTGCTATAAGTGATTTATTTGATGTACTTACACCCAAGAAGAAATTTGATGCAAATAAAGTGAAGATACTTGACAATGGTTATCCTTATGTCGTTAGAACTTCGATAAATAATGGTACTCGTGGTTACATCCAAGAAGATGAACAATACTTGAATGAGGGAAACACTATATCATTTGGTCAAGATACGGCAACAATGTTTTATCGGGATACACCTTTCTTTACAGCTGATAAAATTAAAATTTTAAAACCATTATTTAATGGTTTTAATCCTGTATTGGCACAATTTATAATTGCCGCAATGACTAAGAGCTTTTCTACATTTACATGGGGAAGTTCAAGTTATAGTGTAAAGGTTATTAAAAATCAGCTTATAAAATTGCCAATTAATTATGACGGTCAACCTGATTTTGAAAAAATGCAAAAATATATTAGAGCAGTTGAAAAGGGAATAATCAGGGGCGTTGTCGAATGGAAAGATGAACAGTCTGATGTTAATCATACATCTTCAAAAGTAAACAACCTAAGTCGCATTGGTAGATCCACCAAATAGTTATTAATAAATCAATGATAAGAAATTCGTTTCGCTTAACTGTGAAACAGTTTTTATTTTTGCCAATATATTATTCATTTAGGAATAATATATTGTTTTGACTTTTTAATTTTACTTTCTTTTTACTTGATTAATTACTTGACGGAAGTATTGATCAAAAGTAGACTTTAGTTAAGTTATGAAACGTTTTGTACATTATTAAAGAATACACTGGGGGTAAGTTTATGAGTATGTTAGATTTCGCACATCATATCATAGCTGTTGCAAATGAAAACGATAAAAAAATAACTAATCTGCAGTTACAAAAGGTAATGTATTTTTCTCTAAAAGACGCGTTGAAAAATAACAGATTTACTAAAGAACAGATAAATGAAATTTACGATACGCCATTTGAAGTTTGGCGTTACGGCCCAGTTGTACGTAATGTGTATGAATTGTATAAGCCAAATGGTGCATCACCTATAATAGAAGAAGACCATGAACAAGATGTTTTTAAACCTATCAATGATATTATACTGAAATACCTTGACGAAGACCCGTTTAAGTTGGTTGGAAAAACACATGAAGAAAGTTTTTGGCGTGATAATGAACAGTATATTTCAGGATGGAGAAGCTTGATTAAGTATGGAGTCGACAAAGTTATGGAATGAAGAAGCAGATGCTGAACTTGAAAAAAAGTTAAACACATTATTACAAGTTGGCTTAGATCCCATGAATTTTGATATTGATAATAGTGGATCAAGTATGCAAAGATCTTTTGATCAACTTGTAAAAACCTTAGAAAAACAAAGTAGTCAGCGAAGTGTTCCATACTATGTGATCTCTAAGATAATATTTGGGCTGGAAAATACAGACGGAATGGATGTGTTTATTACAAATTTCAAGAACCTTGTTGAAAAATATGTTGGTAATAGTGAAGACGACTTAATTAACAAAAAGTTAATAAAAATTGTTTCTCATATAGAATTATCGAATATGCAAAAGGAATCTTTATATAAAAATCAAATGCAACAAATCTCCGAATTGTCTAAGGGGCAAACTCAACTAGACCGTTCGTATCAAGAAATGCAAGGAAAATTTAAACAGGAATTTGACTCAACAAAAAGTGAATTAGATAGAAAAATTGATAGTTTCTATACAAGTTTTATTTCTGTGCTTGGTATATTCATCGCCATTTCTTTTAGTTTATTTGGAGCAGCGACTCTATTGAAAAACATATTTACGATTTCTACAGAAAATGGTTTTGATGTAAACTCAAAGGTCGTCGGGACGAATATTTTATTGGCAGGTTTTGCTACAATTTTGATATATTTGTTAATTGTGGGATTAGTACAAGGTATAAGTGTATTAACACGCAAGAGTTATTTTTTTAGCATTAGAAAACTATTTATCGTAATGGCTGTGGCTGGTGGTGTTATTTTAAGTGGCTTTATTTATGGTCATTCAATTTTATCTTGGTCACACTTAAAGGTTCTTGTTTGTTCATTAATTCTTTACGGTCTATTGTGTATAATTATTTTTGCAGTAGGTCGACCTGTTAAGGAATGGTTAATTCATTGTGCAGATAAGAAAAGAAAATATTAATTAGCCATTAGGAACTGTCTGTCAAACATATTAATATTAGAAGCAGAATTATTTAATTGAATAGATTGAGCTTTAAGCAACTGAATTCTTCACGAATTTGGTTGCTTTTTTTTTGTATAGTTTCGTGAGTAGAAGCTGACTTTAAAATCGATTAAATGTGTGGATAAAAATATTTTAAATTTCTAGTAAGTAATGACATATGACTACAAAACCCTAACCACCTCACTGAAATAGAAAAAATTGATTTCACCAATATATTCCGTTTAGGAATATATTGGTTGGGTGCTATAATCATGGAATAACAAGGTGCTTGGAGGTGTGCATATGGCGGATAAATTAGATCATTTATTGGGTGATTATTTTACAGGTAAATTAGACGTGGCTATTCAGTTACGTCAAATGGAATTAGCTTATAGACATGGCACACCAGATGAAAATATTGGCGGTGGCCGGAAACAGAATGATTACAACAACGCTGTTGAGTCGAAAATGATTCACGAGCAAAACGACCTAGAATTAAAACGCCTGCGTTATCAGAAGTTGGTTATAAAAATGATGTTTGATTGCCTAATTAAAAGCCACCAAGATGTACTGATTGACAAGTACGGTAATAAAAAAGGCTGGGTGACGATTGGCATGGATAATCACATAGATGAACGCACTGCCAGAGAGTGGCGAGATGACTTTAAAGAGGGCATTAAAGGCTATCTTTACTCGACGTTTGATATCACCACCCGTTTTAGAACCGTTTACGCCCCAGTTTAGACCCAAATGAGTACCAAAAACAGCAAAAAATACAGGCATAATTAGTATTGTGGAACACTTTTAAAAAAGCAGTGTACGTAAGATCCTCTTTACTTAAAGTCAACCCCCTATTTTTGTTCCATATAGACTAGATAGTACGTGAATGCTGTCTAGTCTTAATTGCCGCAATGAGCATCGGAAGCTCGCCTGTCTCATAAGCAGGAGGTTGTTGGTTCAACTCCAACTGTGGCAATTTAGCGGAAACGCTGTTTTTTTATTTAAATGCTATTAGAGGTACTAAAATGGATATTAAACAAATACCGATTACGGACGTGGTGCCATATGATAAGAACCCACGAAACAATGACGGTGCAGTTGAAAGCACGGCCAATTCTATTAAGGAGTTTGGCTGGCAGCAACCGATCGTGGTGGATAAAAATAATATCATTATTGTTGGTCATACCCGATTAAAAGCTGCTGAAAAATTAAAGCTAGAAACGGTGCCCGTATTAGTCGCTGAAAACTTGTCAGAAGAGCAAGTAAAAGCTTATCGACTGGCTGATAATAAGACTGGTGAGTTAGCCGATTGGGATATGGCTCTACTGAACGAGGAATTAGAAGGTATCGCAGAATTAGATATGGACGATTTCGGGTTCGAACTAGCAGAAGATTCAGAAGAAGTGGTGGATGATGACTTTGATGTAGAAGTACCAGATGAGCCTACATCAAAGCTCGGCCAAATCTATCATTTGGGTAACCACCGGCTGATGGTTGGTGACAGTACCGACACAAAGCAAGTAGAAGCACTTATGGGCGGACAACAAGCAGATCTATTAGTCACAGATCCACCATACAACGTTGCCCTTGGTATGGGTGGTTCGGTTGATGAAGCTAGAAAACGTCACAGAAGAACAGATGGCTTGGTTATTATGAACGACAAAATGGAGGACTCTAAATTTAGAGAGTTCCTCGTTTCTG
>DXBN01000038.1 GCA_019116505.1 Candidatus Enterococcus avicola
TGACAATTAAAGTAGGTATTAATGGATTTGGACGTATCGGACGCTTAGCTTTCCGTCGTATCCAAAATGTAGCAGGTATTGAGGTAGTTGCAATCAACGACTTGACCGATGCAAAAATGTTGGCTCATTTATTAAAATATGATACAACACAAGGCCGTTTCGATGGAACTGTTGAAGTTCACGAAGGATCTTTCAACGTAAATGGTAAAGAAGTAAAAGTTTTAGCTAACCGCAACCCTGAAGAATTACCATGGGGCGAATTAGGTGTAGATATCGTTTTAGAATGTACTGGATTCTTTACATCTAAAACAGCAGCTGAAAAACACTTAACAGCTGGTGCGAAACGTGTCGTTATCTCAGCTCCAGGTGGAGACGATGTTCCAACAATCGTTTACAACGTTAACCATGACATCTTAACTGGTAAAGAAACAGTTATCTCAGGTGCTTCATGTACAACTAACTGTTTAGCTCCAATGGCTAAAGTATTAAACGACCAATTCGGAATCGTTGAAGGCTTAATGACAACAATCCATGCATACACTGGTGACCAAATGACTTTAGATGGACCACACCCTAAAGGTGACTTCCGTCGTGCTCGTGCAGCAGCGGCAAACATCGTCCCTAACTCAACAGGTGCAGCTAAAGCAATCGGTTTAGTAATCCCTGAGTTAAACGGTAAATTAGACGGATCAGCTCAACGTGTTCCTGTTGCAACTGGTTCATTAACTGAATTAGTAACAGTTCTAGATAAAACTGTTACTGCAGATGAAATCAATGCAGCGATGAAAGCAGCTTCTAATGAGTCATATGGCTACACTGAAGATGAAATCGTTTCTTCTGATATCGTTGGTATCACTAACGGTTCATTATTCGATGCAACTCAAACTCGTGTAATGACAGTAGGCGACAAACAGTTAGTTAAAACTGTAGCTTGGTACGATAACGAAATGTCTTATACAGCTCAATTAGTTCGTACTTTAGAGTACTTCGCTAATTTATAAGATTCTCGATCGAATCGAATAAATAATATTAAGCGGGGAAGCAACGCGCTTCCTCGCTTTTTTAATGAATTTTACTTATCTAGGAGGCAATCACCAATGGCAAAGAAAACAGTCAAAGATATTGATTTAAAAGACAAAAAAGTCTTAGTACGCGTTGATTTTAACGTACCTTTGAAAGATGGCGTTATTACAGATGATACTCGTATCAAAGCTGCTTTACCAACAATCAAGTATGTTTTAGATAATGGTGGAAAAGCGATTTTATTTTCTCACTTAGGTCGTGTGAAAACAGAAGAAGATAAAGCAGGCAAATCTTTAGCACCAGTTGCAAAACGTTTAGGTGAATTATTAGGAAAAGAAGTTACTTTCGTTCCTGAAACTCGTGGCGAAGCATTAGAAGCTGCGGTTGCTAACTTAAAAGATGGCGAAGTTGTTGTCGTTGAAAACACTCGTTTCGAAGACATTGACGGGAAGAAGGAAAGTAAAAATGATCCAGAACTAGGTAAATATTGGGCATCATTGGGTGACATATTTGTTAATGATGCTTTTGGTACAGCTCACCGTGCACATGCTTCAAATGTAGGAATTGCTTCAACTGGTATTCCAACAGTTGCTGGATTCTTAATGGAAAAAGAAATCCAATTTATCGGTGATGCGATTGCAGAGCCAAAACGTCCAATGGTGGCAATTTTAGGCGGGGCAAAAGTTTCCGATAAAATTGGTGTGATTAAAAATTTAATTCCAGTTGCAGATAAAATCTTAATCGGTGGCGGAATGACGTATACATTCTACACAGCTAAAGGCATGACAATTGGTAATTCATTGGTTGAACTTGATAAAGTTGAATTGGCAAAAGAATTATTAGAAGAAGCTGGGGATAAAATTGTTCTAGGAGTCGATGTTATTGCAACTTCAGAATTTTCAAATGATACGCCAAGAGAAGTTATCTCAGGCAATATCCCTGATGGTTTAATGGCACTAGATATCGGTCCTGAAACAGTTAAATTGTTCAGTGGTATCTTACAAGATGCGAAAACAGTTATCTGGAATGGCCCAATGGGTGTGTTTGAGTTTTCAAACTTTGCAAATGGAACAATTGGCGTGTGTGAAGCAATTGCTAATTTAACAGATGCAACAACAATCATCGGCGGTGGCGATTCAGCAGCTGCAGCAGAACAATTAGGTTTTGCTGATAAATTCTCACACATTTCAACAGGTGGCGGCGCAAGCTTAGAGTTATTAGAAGGTAAAACATTACCTGGCTTAGCTGCAATCAACGATAAATAAAAGGAGTGTCAAATTCTATGCGTAAACCTATTATTGCGGGAAACTGGAAAATGAATAAAACATTAGCAGAAGCAGTTGATTTTGCTAAGGCAGTTAAAGGTGCAGTTCCATCAAACGATGTTGTTGATTCAGTAATCGGATCTCCAGCGTTATTCTTAGCTTCATTAGCTGAAGAATTAAAAGGCACAGACGTTAAAGTTGCTGCTCAAAATGCTTACTGGGAAAACACTGGTGCTTTTACTGGTGAAAATTCACCAGCGGCTATTGCTGATTTAGGCGTTCAATATGTTATTATTGGTCACTCTGAGCGTCGTGAATACTTCCACGAAACAGATGCAGACATTAATAAAAAAGCAAAAGCAATTTTTGCTAATGGTATGATTCCAATTCTTTGTTGTGGTGAGTCTTTAGAAACTTACGAAGACGGTAAAACAGCAGAATGGATTGAATCTCAAATTACAGCTGGTTTAGAAGGCCTAACAGATGGACAAGTTTCTAACTTGGTTATCGCTTACGAACCAATCTGGGCAATCGGTACTGGTAAATCTGCGGATGCAACAATTGCCGATGAAATTTGTGGCGTTGTTCGCCAAACAGTTGAAAAACTTTATGGTCAAACAGTAGCACAAGCAGTTCGAATTCAATACGGCGGTTCTGTGAAACCAGAAAACATTGCTGAGTACATGGCAAAAGAAAATGTCGATGGTGCATTAGTTGGTGGCGCAAGTTTAGAAGCGGCTTCTTTCTTAGCATTATTAGACGCTGTTAAATAAAAATTCGATTTTTATTTGCAGAAAACACGAAAATTCATTACAATAAAACTAATCAAAAGGTCAAGCAATTGGCTTTAAGATAAAACAATTTTAAAGGAGAGACATAACATGTCAATTATTACTGATATTTACGCTCGCGAAGTCTTAGACTCACGTGGAAACCCAACAATCGAAGTAGAAGTTTATACAGAATCAGGTGCGTTTGGTCGCGGAATGGTTCCATCAGGAGCTTCAACAGGGGAACACGAAGCTGTTGAATTACGTGATGGCGTTAAAGACCGTTACTTAGGTAAAGGTGTAGAAAAAGCTGTTGAGAACGTAAATACAACAATTGCAGAAGCAATCGTAGGATACGATGTTCGCGATCAAATGGCTATCGATAAAGCTATGATTGAATTAGATGGAACTCCAAACAAAGGCAAATTAGGTGCAAACGCAATCTTAGGTGTTTCAATTGCTGTTGCTCGTGCAGCTGCGGACTACTTAGAAGTACCTTTATACCACTACTTAGGCGGATTCAATACTAAAGTATTACCTACGCCAATGATGAATATCATCAACGGTGGATCTCACTCAGATGCTCCAATCGCTTTCCAAGAATTCATGATTTTACCAGTTGGTGCGTCAACATTTAAAGAAGCTTTACGTTGGGGTGCTGAAGTATTCCACGCGTTAGCAAAAATCTTGAAATCTCGTGGATTAGAAACATCTGTTGGTGACGAAGGTGGATTCGCTCCTCGTTTTGAAGGTACTGAAGACGGTGTTGAAACAATCATGGAAGCAATCAAAGCAGCTGGTTTAGAACCAGGTAAAGATGTTTACTTAGGTTTTGACTGTGCATCATCTGAATTCTACGAAGACGGTATTTACAACTACGCTAAATTCGAAGGCGAAGGCGGAGCTAAACGCACTGCAGCTGAGCAAGTTGATTACTTAGAAGAATTAGTAAACAAATACCCAATCCTTTCTATCGAAGATGGTATGGATGAAAACGACTGGGATGGATGGAAATTACTTACTGAACGTTTAGGCGACAAAGTTCAATTAGTAGGTGACGATTTATTCGTTACAAACACTGAAATTTTAGCTCGTGGAATCAAAAATGATATTTCAAACTCAATCTTAATTAAAGTTAACCAAATCGGTACTTTAACTGAAACATTTGAAGCAATCGAAATGGCGAAAGAAGCTGGCTACACTGCAGTTGTTTCTCACCGTTCAGGCGAAACTGAAGATTCTACAATCGCAGACATCGCTGTTGCAACAAATGCTGGTCAAATCAAAACTGGTTCTTTATCACGTACTGATCGTATTGCTAAATACAACCAATTATTACGTATTGAAGACCAATTAGGTGAAGTAGCAGTCTACAAAGGTTTAGACGCTTTCTACAACTTAAAAAATAAATAATCACTGTCATTGACAGAAAACACTCTCTAGTTAAAACTGGAGGGTGTTTTTTTGTTCGCCCATGCTGGGCGAAACCTAACGGGTGAAAGTCCTGAGTGTGACCAATTAGCGGTAACCACATAGCCAAAAAAAAAGGGTGTTCGTGGTGACAGTAGATAGAAGTCCAATATTACAAAGAAGTCTCGACAACTCCTATGGGAATCAACGAGGTCTCAAAAGTCTGGAAAATCGTTATAAAACTTTGCGTCAATTATCTTAATTGAACCGCCCTGTACCGAATGACTGTATGCACGGCGGTGTGAGAGGTCGGGAGTTAAATCACTCCCTTCTACTCGATTTATAAATGATAAATTCAATAGTAAATATTGCTGTTTGTCGTTTTATCACGAAATATTTTTTACTTTTATAAAAGAACTGTTCGCTTTTGTCTAAAAGAAATCCTGTAAAACTCTTTAAAAAGTATAAAAAATCGCTTATGATTGATTTATCTATTTTGATTATCTATGGAAGACTAACTCTCAATGATGATTTGTTTAATTGCTAAATGATAAAGTTATTTGAATTCAAAAATAGGTTTCCGTTGAGTGTTGAGTATGTAATATAGTAGAAAAACGATTAAAGAAGCTAGTAGAGTGAAAGAGGGAGTATATGTCAAATACATTTGTAACTAATAATTTTTCAGAGATAACATTTGGTAGAAAATCGGTTCGTCAATATGATGAAACGTATAAAATTACAAAGGAAGAAATGCTTGAAATGATTCAAGAAGCAACTACTGCTCCTTCATCGGTCAATTTACAACCTTGGCGTTTTGTTGTAGTAGAAAGTGAAGAGCAAAAAGCTAAGTTAAAGCCGTTCGTTCTTTTTAATACGCGACAAAATGATACTTCATCGGCTATGATTTTAATTTTTGGCGATCTACAATGTCAAGAATTAGCAGAAGAAATTTACAATCAGGCAGTAGAGGAAGGAAAAATGCCTCCAGATGTCAGGGATAAGCAACTTTCTTCAATTATTCCACTTTACAATAATTTATCTAGAGAAAAGATGAATGATGTCGTAAAAATTGATGCGAGTTTAGTCGCAATGCAACTGATGTTAGTTGCCCGCGCCCATGGTTATGA
>DXBN01000039.1 GCA_019116505.1 Candidatus Enterococcus avicola
ATTTTTTGACAGTTTTTGTGTTGTTGACAGACATAATTGAGTAACTTTTTACCAATCCCCTGCCTTAACGCTGAAGGATCAATAAATAAACGATAAACATCAATAACTTGTTCTTCGATTTTGTATGATAAGACACCTGTTAGCTTTTTCTTCTGATAGAAACCAATAAACGACTCGTCAACCTCTTGCAGGCCTGTGAATGATTCTTGTAAGGGCGGAATTTGATCCGTTCCTAACAATTCTGCTTCAATTTGATAAGCAGCTTTTTGAATACGATATACCGCTTCGGCAATCCTATTATTTGATAAATCTAATTCTTGAAACATTTCCTTCTCCTTTAACTACTATATAAATAAAAATCAATTCAAAAAAATATCTGAAAAGAAATACGTAACGTAACTCTCCTCAGATATTTTTTTATTGAATTAAATCATAAATTTCAATGGCCACAATATCAACATTATCAAATTGATAAGGCTGTTTCGTTTGACTATCTGTTAATTCAAAAGTTTCTGTTGAATGATCATAACTAACTGTACACTGTTCTACGCCTTCTTTTTCAAATCGACGAATTTGTACCTCGTTATCTTGCGCCTCAACCATCGCTTCTAAACGTTTGATGATTGCTACTAATTGAGAATTTTTCATTCACTAGACCTCCTATTTTCACTTCTGTTATATTGTATCAAAAGTCCGGACTTCTTGCATTGATTTTCGCTGTTTTTTTTTATTTTTTGACTCTTTTTTATACAGAAAGCTTTCGACCAGCTGTTTTTTTATCTACTCTGTCCACCAAAGTTTAATTAAAGCTTGCGTGCCATCATCTGAAAATCCTTTTACCGCTAGCATTTCGTAGAGTTGTTTGGCTAAAGTAGTCATAGGTAGCTCAATCTCCATTTTGTCGGCTTCATCTAAAACAATTTTTAAATCTTTAATAAAATGCTTCACGAAAAAGCCTGGTGTATAATCTTGACGTAAAATTCTTGGCGAATAATTAATCATTGACCAATTAGCTGCTGCGCCCCCAGATAATGTTTCAATCACGTTATTTAAATCTAGTCCCGCTGCTTGACTGTATACAAGCATCTCAGTCATTCCAAGCATTGTTCCCGCCACCATAATTTGATTGGCCATTTTTGTATGTTGACCTTTGCCGGCTGAACCGTGGAGATGAAAAGATTTTCCAAAAATTTTAAATAAAGGTAACACTCGATCATACGCTACTTGACTGCCACCCGCCATAATCGTTAATGTACCATTTTTAGCTCCTAAATCGCCACCTGAAACAGGAGCATCCAAGCTAAACCCTTGTTTTTCACGCGCAACCTTTTCAATTTTTTCAGCTAAAGAGGGGGTACTAGTCGTTAAATCAACAACAATTTTATTTGAAAGTTCACTTGCAAATATCCCTTTTTCAGGATCGAAGTAAGTTTCCTCCACATCACTCGGATAACCTACCATCGTAAAAATAATCTCACTTGCATCTGTGACTTCCTTAGCATTTGATTTCCAAGAAGCACCTTGTGCAATTAGTGCTTCTGCTTTACTTTTAGTCCGTGTATAAATCATCAATTGATGGTCTGCAGCCAGTAAATGTCTAACAATCGATTGCCCCATCACACCGGTGCCAATAAATCCAATCTTCATTTTTTATCCCCCAATTATTTACTACTTTGTTATAATTTTTAAATGTTTTAGACGTGTTTTTAAGCGACTTTCATCTTTTTCCTCTTGATATTTTTTCACGAAATATAAGTCCATTATTTCATTATAAAAAGCAAGGATTGATTCCCCGAAAAATTCTGCCGAAATCTCATATAACTTATTTTCAATAACTTCAGGTTTCTTTTGGGGCATTTCTGTTAAATAATCAATCAAACTTGCAGCAAATCCTTCTTGGTCATCATATGTTTGTCCCAATGAATGATCACTAATTAACTGGTCGAGATACGCATTTCCTGCCACGATCATTTGCGTTCCTGAAGCCATAGCTTCCGTATAAGTCAACCCTTGCGTTTCCGAGGTAGATGCACTCACAAAATAGTCTGCCGCATGATAGTAAAATGCCACTTCATCGGCTGACACCTCACCAACAAAAGAAACAATTGATTCTAATCCAAGCTCCTCAACTAAGGCCTCTAAACTCGATTTATATGGGCCATCGCCGACAACCATTAAACGAACCTCTGGAAACTTCTCTAAAATTTTTGGTAATCCTTCAATAATTGCCTGTGTATTTTTTTCAAACGACAAACGACTTAGTGTTAGTAATAATTTTTGATCGGATGTAACGCCCCATTCTTGACGTAGCGTTTCCGACATGTCATTGGTAATATCTGGGCGTAAAAATTTTTCAACATTAACACCAGTTGGAATAATTCGCATTGGCGCTTTGGCCCCATAACCTCGTAAAGTATCTACCACTCGTTGACTTGGACAAACAACTCCTGATGAATGGTCGACAAATTGACGTGATAAAAATTTAACGTAAGAAGGCCTTAAAACTTTTCCTTTGGCAATATAGTGTAAATAATCCTCATACATTGTATGATACGTATGAATGACAGGAATTTCCAAACGTTTACCAATCCACTTGCCTAGTAATCCCGCACCAAACTCCGTATGTGTATGAATCAAATCGAGATCATATTCTTTTGCTTTTAAATATGCAAACCAAAAACCCCGAACGACTAACCGACGCTCTTTAAAAGAGATAAATGGAACACTAGGCATTCTTATAATATTTCTTTCATATTTTGGTGCGTTAGGATCAGTTGTCGTAAAAATAAAGACCTCGTGCCCCTTTTGTTCTAGTTGTTCTTTTAAAGTTTTAATCGACGTCGCAACTCCGCTCACTTGCGGAAAATAAGTATCTGTAAAAAAACCAATTTTCATTTTATTTCACCTTCAACTTCCCTTTATCGTTCTAGCACTTCTTCATAAATCTCTTTTAACTGCTCTCCAATTTTAGGTATGCTTTTTTCAACTGCCGTTTGATAGCCATTCTCACGTAAATCAGGCAGTTTCCCAGTCATTATTCTCTCTATTAATGACACAAAAGCCTCGTTAGTTGTTCCCATATAGCAATTTTCTTTGTCCTTTAGCCACTCGTTGTACACTGGAATCGCTCGTAATAATACATTTTGGCGACTCGCTAATGCTTCCAAAACAACAATGCCTTCCGTTTCTTCATAGGATGGAAAGAAAAATAAATCGGCGTTCGTATATGCGCCTTCTAAAATATCACCTTTAATATAGCCCGAAAAGATAACATTTTTAGGATGGTTACCTCGAACGACTTGACGAACTTTTGCCGGTACACTATATAAAGGCGTATGACCGAACCAAATAAATGTATACTCTGGAAATGATTCTGCGACTTTAACAAAATCTAAGATGCCTTTTCTTTCAAAATAAAGTCCAACAGAGATAATCACCTTTTGCTCAGGTTTTAAAGAAAAATATTCCCGGAATTTTTGTTCCTTTGTTTTACTTTGCTGAAATTTCTCTAACGAAACACCGTTAGATAGCACTTTAATTGGATTTTTAATCCCGTAGTTTTCAATGACCTTTTTTGAATAAGGCGTTGGCGTAATTAATTGATCTGCCGAATTGTATAGCCGGACTAAATGTTTTTTGTAAAATGGTGCCAAAAGATTCGAGCCAATAAAAGAATTTCTAAAATCTTCTTCAGTTGAATGCGCATGATAGATGACTTTTTTATTTCTTTTTTTTGCTTGACGAACCATTCGATAGCTATTTAGACCATAAGTATTTATGTGTAAAATATCATAATTCATATCCGAGTTCTTCGTTGTATATTGGACATTGACACTTTCTAAAGCCTTTTTTTGATGGGTAAAGGCACGACCAATACCCGATTTTTCTAAAAGTTTTTGACTTTCAAAGTACAAAAGTATTTTCACGAAAGACACATTCCCTTCTGTTGATTACCTTTATAGTATAACATAGGTATTTTTAAGAAAATCGTCCTTGAGTCTGATTTTGTCCCTTAATTCCATGTTGTCTAAAGCATAACACAAATTTTATTTTTCAAAAACTAAAGCGAAGTCAAAGAATGAAAAAAAAGACCGCAAGTCCATCTGAAAACAGATTTTCTTGCGGGCCTAGCTTATTCAATAATTAGTTGATGTATTCTTTCATGATTTCAAGAACATCTTCCATTGTGTCACATTCAGTTAGCGCACGATTGGCTAACTCTTTCATTTTACTTGTGTCTAATGTTTTCATTAAACTACGAGTTTTTAGAATTGAAGTGGCACTCATAGAAAATTCATCTAAACCGATACCCATTAATAATGGAACTGCCGTTTGATCGCCGGCCATTTCTCCACACATTCCAGCCCATTTACCTTCAGCGTGCGCTGCATCAACAACGTTTTTGATTAAACGTAAAATTGATGGGTTGTATGGTTGGTAAAGGTAAGAAACTTGCTCATTCATACGGTCTGCTGCCATTGTGTATTGGATTAAATCATTTGTTCCAATACTGAAGAAATCAACTTCTTTAGCGAAGCGATCAGCTAAAATAGCTGCTGCTGGAATTTCAATCATGATACCGACTTGAATCGTATCAGAAACTGCAATACCTTCTGCAATTAATTTGGCTTTCTCTTCATCATACATCTTTTTAGCTGAACGGAATTCTTGTAAAGTAGCTACCATTGGGAACATAATACGTAAGTTACCATGAACAGAAGCTCGTAACAATGCACGTAACTGTGTACGGAACATTCCTTCGCCTAATGATGATAAACTAATACGTAATGCACGGTAACCTAAGAATGGGTTCATTTCATGCGGTAATTGCAAATAAGGAAGTTCCTTATCGCCACCAATGTCCATTGTACGAACAACAACTGGTTTGCCATCCATGCCTTCTAGTACGGCTTTATAAGCAACATATTGATCTTCTTCTGTTGGGAAATCTGGAGAATCCATGTATAAGAATTCTGTACGATATAAGCCAACACCTTCTGCACCATTGTTATGAACACCTGTTAAATCTTTAGGTGTTCCAATGTTTGCAGCAAGTTCAAAATGTTTGCCATCAGCTGTAACTGTTTCAGCATTTTTTAATTTTTCCCACTCTGCTTTTTGAGCAGCGTAGTCTTCACCAATTTTGATGAAGCTTGCTTTTTGGTCTTCAGTTGGATGAACAATCACATCGCCTTCGATACCATTAACTGCTAAAATATCGCCAGCTTTCACTTTTGCAGTGATTTCGCCAGTTCCAACAATTGCTGGAATTTCTAACGAACGCGCCATAATAGCAGAATGCGACGTACGACCACCAATGTCAGTTACAAAAGCTTTTACAAAATTACGGTCTAATTGCGCTGTATCACTTGGCGTTAAGTCATGTGCTACTACAACAACTTCTTCGTTAATCATAGACGGATTTGGTAAAACTACTTGCAATAAGTTTGCTAAAATACGTTTAGCAACGTCGCGGATATCCGCAGCTCTTTCTTGCATGTATGCATTATCTTCCATCGCTTCAAACATACCAATGTACATGTCAGTCACTTCTTTTAAAGCAGATTCTGCATTAACTTTGTTATCTGAGATGTTTTGTTTAATTTGACCAATCATATCTGGGTCGCTCAAAACCATTAAGTGAGCATCGAATACTTGTGCTTCTTCTTCACCTAAGCTTTCAGCGGCTTTGTTACGAATTTGCTGTAACTCTTCAGATGATTTGCTTAAAGCATCATCCAAGCGCGCTTCTTCAGCTGAACTGTCTTCTACTGTAACTTTTGTAAAGGATAAGTCTGGTTGAACTAATAGATATGCTTTGGCAACAGCAACACCATCACTGGCTGCGATACCTTTTAGCATTTCAGTCATTAGTTTGACAACCCTTCTTTTTGCATTGTTTCAGTAATTGCAGCCATTGCTTCTGCTTCGTCTGTACCTTCGATAGAAATTGTTACATCAGATCCTTGACCAACACCTAAAGACATTACGCCCATGATTGATTTAAGGTTTACTGATTTACCTTTATACTCTAAGTTGATATCAGAGTTAAATTTGCTTGCTGTTTGAACTAACAATGTTGCAGGGCGTGCATGAATCCCTGTCTCTGCGATTACGTTAAAATCTTTCTTTTCCATATTTAATCAAGCTCCTTCATGATAGATAGTATTTTTTTGAGGGAATCCTAATGGTTAGCTGATTGAATCGCTACCAACTTAGAAAAGACCCTTTCAGTTGTTAAGATTAACATTTTTCATCATAATTAACAACTACTTTCGGTACAATTACTTAGAATTAGTGAATTTATTTGTTCAACTTGACCAAGCGATAAATGACTTTACCACTTAAGCCAGCTTCCCCCACAATCGATTGGCGATGTTCACTTGCTAACCAAGCATTTCTGAAAGTCAGAAACATTTCTTTCTCAACAATAATTTCACTAATGACACCATCGACGAGTTTTTGAATCTCGTTGTAAAATTGATTATCGTCCACTTGCTTGCCTCCTTTAACTCATATACTTATTTTAATGCAATTTTATGCTTATGCAAATGAATTTTAAACACTCCATTCAAAAAACTTGCACGATTATAAAAAGATTGTATAATAAAGTTACGAAAGGTCAATATTGGTCAACAACTCTTCGACCTTTTACTTTTCAAAAAATACAGATGATTAACAATAGAAAGGTTGTGTTTTTATGCGCTGTCAAAACTGTGACAAAAATGAAGCAACAATTCATTTATACGCAAACGTTGGTGGACAACGTCAACAAATGGACTATTGCCAAAGTTGTTATCAACAAATGAAAAACCAAGCAAACCCTATGATGAACCAAGGCCCTCGTGATCCCTTTGGATTTAATAATTTAGACGATTTATTCAGACAATTATCACAACAAATGCAAAAAGAACAGAGCCAAAAAACACCGCCAACTCAAACAGGCGGACTAGGTGGAGGCAATAACTTTTTTAATGGTGGCACACCACCAACTAGTGGTCAAAACGGTGGCCTTTTAGATGAATACGGAACAAGCATTACCGATCAAGCACGTAATGGTGCAATCGATCCCGTTATCGGCCGTGATAGCGAGGTCACCCGTTTGATTGAAATCTTAAACCGTCGAACAAAAAACAATCCCGTTTTAATTGGCGAACCTGGCGTTGGTAAAACCGCGGTCGTTGAAGGTTTTGCTCAAAAAATTATTGATGGTGACGTACCCCAAAAACTTAAAAATAAAGAAGTCATTCGTTTAGACGTTGCTTCACTTGTTCAAGGTACAGGAATTCGCGGTCAATTTGAAGAAAGAATGCAAAAATTAATTGAAGAAGTTAAAGCAGCTAAGAATATCATCTTATTTATCGATGAAGTACATGAAATTGTCGGTGCCGGTAATGCTGGCGATGGCAACTTAGATGCCGGAAATATTTTAAAACCGGCACTCGCACGTGGTGAATTGCAAATGGTTGGTGCAACAACGTTAAGCGAATATCGAATTATTGAAAAAGATCCTGCACTCGAACGCAGAATGCAACCAGTTCGTGTTGATGAACCGACTGTTGAAGAAACGATTGCCATCTTAAAAGGTCTTCAATCACGTTACGAAGATTACCATCATGTCAAATACACCGACGAGGCAATTGAAGCCGCAGCCAATCTTTCTCACCGTTACATTCAAGATCGTTTCTTACCAGATAAAGCGATTGATTTACTTGATGAATCGGGTTCGAAGAAAAACTTAACGATTAATATGATTGATCCAAAAGAAATTGAAGAAAAATTAGCGCACTCACAAGAGCAAAAAGCCCTAGCTTCTAAAGAAGAAGATTTTGAAAAAGCGGCGTACTTCCGTGATCAAATTACTAAACTCGAAAAGTTAAAACAACATAAAGTAACCGATGAGGAAACACCAATTATTACTGAACGTACAATGGAACAAATTGTCGAAGAACGCACAGGTATTCCAGTTGGTGAACTTAAAGAAAAAGAACAAACACAATTGAAAAACTTAGCAAAAGACTTAAATGACCACGTAATCGGACAAAAACAAGCCATTGATAAAGTGGCTAAAGCGATTCGTCGTAATCGTATTGGATTAAGCAAACAAAATCGCCCAATTGGTTCTTTCCTCTTTGTCGGACCTACCGGTGTTGGTAAAACAGAATTAGCTAAACAGTTGGCAACAGAAATGTTTGGCTCTGCTGAATCAATGATTCGTTTTGATATGTCTGAATACATGGAAAAACACAGTACAGCCAAATTAATCGGTTCTCCTCCTGGATATGTCGGCTATGAGGAAGCAGGTCAATTAACTGAGAAAGTTCGTCGTAATCCCTATAGCTTAATTTTATTAGATGAAGTTGAAAAAGCCCATCCAGATGTGCTACACATGTTCTTACAAATTTTAGAAGATGGTCGTTTGACGGATGCTAAAGGACGGACAGTTAGCTTTAAAGATACGTTGATTATTATGACAAGTAACGCCGGAACGAGAAATGTTGAGGCAAACGTTGGTTTTGCAGCAACGAGAGATGGTGTCAATCGTTCAATTCTAAATCAATTGCATCATTACTTTGCCCCTGAGTTCCTCAACCGCTTTGACGGGATTATTGAATTCAAAGCACTCAGCAAAGAAAACTTGCTCTCAATCGTTTCATTAATGCTTGATGAAGTCAACGGACAAATAAAAACACAAAATTTACAAATTGATGTACCACTAAATGTTCAAGAAAAATTAGTCGAACTCGGTTATGATCCTTCGATGGGTGCTCGCCCATTACGTCGTACCATTCAAGAACAAATTGAAGATGGTATCGCTGATTTCTATCTTGACCATCCAAGTGAGCGTCACCTCCAAGCTATCTTAACGAATGAAGGTAATATTTCAATCGTACCATTTAAAGTAGAAGAAACAGTTGTAGAAGTTTCTTCTGATTAAAACAACTAAGTTTTCGAAGTTATGGCCAAGGCTATAGCTTCGAATTTTTTATTTTAAAAATATTTCAACTTTTTGGCCTGTTTTACTTCACTTTTATACAAGCAATACTTATAATAAATGAAAGAGAACATTTGGGGTGAATAATATGCGATTAATAAATGTAACGAATAGCTATTCTGGACTTGTGCGCCAACAGCTCGAAAACACGGATGCTGAATTAGTGAAAGTTTATACTTCGGGTAACATCACAGTAATCTATACTGCAGCACCGCTACATAATGAAATTGTTATTGTTAATAAAAAAAGACCCATCACTGAAAGTGAAATTCTTGAAATTAGAAATTATTTTACGAAAAAGCTCTCTCTCGATGAGTACAATCCACTTGACATTAAAACAAGTGTTACACCTATGTTGGTGGAAATATCAATTCCAAAACACGCAAAAGAAAAAAATTACCAAACATTCCGTTAAAAAATGCTCACCACCTTTTATTGAAAAAGTGGTGAGCATTTTTATTTTTTCTACTATTTGTATAACGATTATTTTAGCCATTCTAAACGTGGGCCTTTTTCATAATTAAATACTTTGGGTTCCTCAAGTTCCAGTAACTTTTCAGTTAGATAGATACTCAATAGAGCATTGGTGTCTTCTGGCTGTACATAATAAATCTTTTCATTTGTATTAAATATGGCAATATATTGCGTATAATCGTCCGATCCATCCTCTTCAATATCGACACCTCGTGGAATTTTAACATTACCTAAAATATGTAAAATATTCATGAGTCCTTCATTTACAGAAGCAGCTCATGGAGTATATTCACGTAAATAAGCGGCTCGAATAAAGCGTTCCGGACTCGTGTAACCGCCCGGTAAACCAAAAGTCCCAGATCCTTGTCCAAAAGGTAAAATCGGATGTGTTCCAAAATATTTTTTATGAAAATTATTTGGCTGTATCCCTAAGTAATTGTTTAGATTTTTTAAATGCCATTCAAATTCGGGGCTATTCGTCATCACCTTGACAGGATTATTTTTTATTTCCAACTGTCCTGCTTTTGGTTCAACTACTACGACCTCCCCCGTTGAATCGGTCACAATAAAATGCAGAGGTAAAACAATTTCTAACAAAGAATTTTCAGACTCCATAATAGAAACTTCATTTATTCTTTGTTTTAATTCTATGACACTTCCGATTTCACCTAATACCCAAGAAATAAATTCATGCGGCGCTAAAATAATTTTACTTTGATTACGCTCTTGCGCATATTGTGCTTCACGTGGGAAATAGAGTTCGGCAATTGCTACGCCCTTTTCATTTACACCATCGGCAAAGATAAACTTATCTAACTTCCGTCCCATACCTAAATAGCCATAGCGATTCACGAGCTCTCCCCCAAAATCAAGCGGGAAAGGATACTGTCTCGGAAAAATTGTTGGTGCCCCTTCTAACTCGAAACCAAAATCCATTGTCCTTGCTAAAAAATTTATGTCGTCACTCGTCTGATAGGTAATACTTGTACACATATTTACCGATCCTTTTGAACAAACATATTGTTTAAAACGAATCTTTAATTTTAACGCCGAGCAATTGAATGAGGACTGTCGCCTGGTGTGGATTAATAATACAACCTTTTAATTGATTAGGTGATACACGCAAACTTGAAAACATACTCTTTGAAAAGTCGACTTTATTTAACGGTGTATCTAAAAAGTCTGCTTCATCGAGCTCACAACCGACAAATTGTAATTTCTTTTTGACTTTAACACTTTGGAAATAGGACTCTTGTAACGCACAATCACTAAAGACACAATTATCTAGCGCGGATTCACTAAAATTTAAATATCCTGCTTTGCATTCTAGCACTTGATTGTCTTTCCAGTGGTTGAAATAAAAATTCGTCCCAGTTAGTTGACATTTATCAAAACGACAACGATAAAAAGCACTATTATTAAATGAATAATTCGAAAAATTTAGATGAATAAATTGGCAATCTAACCATTCGCTGTCATCAAAATTTATTTGTTGAAACTCACACCGCTCAAAGATGACATCTGAAAAACGTAATGGTTCATGCGAGTAACTAAAACGACAATTTTTATAGTGTTCCCCTGATTCGACTGCATCTAAACTTAAATCTGCTCCTTCAATTATCAAAGTGAAACCTCTCCAAATCTATACTTTTTTCTTCTACAGTAATAGTATACATGACTTTGACAATCAAAAACAGCCCTTAAAAGAAATATTTTCTCAAAAAGACTGTTATCTTTATTTTCGGTAACGCAAAACATTTTCTTTAATTTTTTCAATCAATTCAATATCTGTGATACCTGTAATTTCGTTAATAACCATTTCTAACGGTTTTTGACGAATCATTTCTTGGATTTTTTTACTCTCTGCATCATTCGGATCATTATAATTTAAAATCATCCCAACAGTCGCTAGTAAATGAGGCGATTCCATTTTACGTTCATGCATTTCACGAATTGGTCGAATAAAGCGTTCTTGTGCTCCTAATTTTCTAATCGGCGTCCGAGCAACACGAGATATCGCATCCGAAATATATATATTTTGAAAACGATGAATAATTTTCTCGATATACGCTTCGTGCTTTTCTTGGTCAAATCCCCACTTTGCAACGAGTAATCGACCTGTTTCAGTCAAAACTGCCTTTAATTGAGCTAAAACAAGTGTGTCTTCCATCGCCTCATCAATTGTTGCATAACCAAACCAAGCAGCTGTATATGCCACGGTTGCATGTCCCGTATTGACACTAAACAACTTACGTTCGATGTAAGGTTCTAAATCATCGACATATTGAACACCATGTAACTGAATTAACTGATTTTTAACTTGTGTCCGATTGATGATCCACTCAGAAAAAGGTTCCACTTCTACATAAAGCACATCTTCGTGTTTTTGCTCTGGGACAATCCGATCAACAGCCGCATCTGGAAAACCAACAAATTGTTCAAAATAATCTTGATTCTCAATGTATTTTGCAACTTCCGTTTTAAAATATGTTGAACCCCTAATCATGTTCTCACAAGCAACCACATCAATTGGTTCAGTAATCCCCGCTGTTTTACGTGCTTCAATTCCTTGAGCGACTATCTCTGCAATATATGGTAAGATATTGGGCCCAATCGCAGTCGTGATGATCGATGCTTTCGTGATAGCATTAATCACAGCTTCTGGAGCAAGTTGGTTATTAATACCTGAGACTTGATCAATTAAAATTTTTTCTTTTGATTCATCGGCCAAACCGATTGTATACTCTTTTCTAGTTTGTAGCGCTTGAATAATCGTGTCGTTGACATCAATAAAGGTAACTTCAAAATTGTTTTGATGTAAAATCTCACCAATAAAACCACGACCAATATTTCCTGCGCCAAAGTGTACTGCTTTCATCTTATTTCCCCCTAAGCCATCTGTAATTGACGAATAATCTCTTCTTTGTCTAATGCATCCGCAAGCAAGACCACATTATTCACATCACTACAATACAAGGCAATCTGTTGGATTAGTGCTAAATGGTCATCTCCGACACCAGCAATTCCAAATAATACTGTTACAATTTGTGGTTCTTCTGCTGTACCAAAGTTGACTCCTTCAGGGACTTGAACAATACAAATCCCTGATTTTTTTACATAACGTTTGGCTTCATCAGTCCCGTGTGGAATTGCGATGAAATTGCCCATATAAACCGACAACAAATCATTTCTTTCAATCATTGCATCGATGTAATCGGCTTCGATACATCCTGCCTCAAATAATTTTTTGCCACAAAAACGAATGGCCTCTTCTTTTGTCGTAAATGATTGATTTAATTCAATCATATCCATTGGTAAATTCATTCCATCCATTTTAATTACTCCTTTCAAAACCTTACTTCTGGTGTTTCAATTGTTCGACAAGTACTTCATATTTTTTTGATTGAACAAAATTTTCGACTTCGAAAATTTGAGCATTTGGTGCAACAGCTTCCACGTCTGACTTCATACTTGATAAAGCAACGACTAAAGTACTTGGTTGTACTTTTAACTCGCGATAGTTCATTTTTTTAATTGGAATTTGCAAATGATTTTTATTGAACATTTCTTCCAACATCCGCAGTCCCATCGTTGCTGATCCTTCTCGTTCGTCATGAACCAAAACAATTTCTGCAACGTTGGTGTAAACAGGAGAACTTACAGGATTAACGGCTTTTTTCTCTGATGGTTGTTCAGCAACCGTGCCACTTAATTCGGCTACAATTTCATCGTAGCAAGGCGAATTTAAAAAGTTTTCAACTGATACAAACGTCGCATTCGGTGCTTTCTGCTTTGCTCGTTCTTGCAGTTCAACTTGTGTCACAATTAAGGCCGAAGCGTCATCTACTAATTGACTAATGGCACTGTTTGTGACCGCTTGTGGTAAATTGGCTTCTTTAATTTTTTTACGTAAAATTGAAGCCCCCATGGCACTTGAACCCATTCCTGCATCACAAGCAAAAATGATTTTTTGAACTTTATTATCTACACCAATATTTGTCGCTTGGTTAATGCCTTTTGAAGCCATTTTTGCTTGTTGTGTGGCAGCAACACTTGCCGCAAAATCAATTTCTTCCTCTTTAGAATCCGCTTTTAAAATAATCGCCGCTACTGCAAAAGAGGTTGCTGCTACTGTCACACCAATCAGAACCGGAATATGTCCGCCTTGTGGTGCCATCGCCATAATCGCAATGATTGATCCTGGTGAAGCGGGTGCACGTAAACCAGCACCTAAAGCTTGTAAAGTAAAACTACCTGTAATCCCACCTGCAATTACTGCTAAAAATAATAACGGTTTCATCATCACGTATGGGAAGTGAATTTCATGAATCCCACCAAAGAAATGAATCAAAATCGCACCTGGTGAAGAAGATTTCGCCGCCCCTTTACCAAATAACATAAAGGCTAATAAGACACCTAAACCTGGACCAGGATTTGCTTCAAGTAAGAATAAAATCGAACGTCCGGTTTCAGCTGCTTGCTCCGTTCCTAGTGGTGTTAATATCCCATGGTTAATCGCATTATTTAAGAATAAAATTTTTGCAGGTTCAATAAAAATATTCGCTAATGGAATTAAGTGAGCATTTAAAATAATATCCACACCTGTTGCCATGGCTGTCGTTAACGTATCAACTACTGGACCAACAACGATATAACCTAAAATAGCTAATGCAAAACCAATTAGTCCTGCTGAGAAGTTATTGACTAACATCTCAAAACCAGCTTTAATTCGGTGTTGGAAATATTTATCAAATTGTTTCATACAAAAACCAGCAAATGGCCCCATAATCATCGCTCCGAGCATCATCGGAATACCTGTTCCGACAATCACACCCATAGTAGCAATCCCACCAACAACTGCTCCACGTTCACCAGCAATGACTTTCCCACCGGTATAACCAATTAAAATTGGAATCAGATAGTTCAGCATCGGGCCTACCATTTCTGCTAACTGTTCATTTGGAAAATATCCATCTGGAATAAATAATGCCGTTAAAACTCCCCATGCAATTAATGCCCCAATATTTGGCATAATCATGCTTGATAATGTACTACCCAACTTTTGTACTTTGGCTTTTAGTGATGTTTTCCCTTCAACACTTGTCGTCTGCATTTTAACTTCCTCCTTTTTTATCTTGCTTTGATAACTAAAGTGTATCCCCTTTCAAAAAGTTAAAATAGTCGCACTTTGGCACAAACGTTTATGCCAAAACTAAAAAGCGCCTTAAGCATCATCACTGACACTTAAGGCGCTTCAAATCTCTTGTTTAATTATTTGTTTTCTAACATTGCTAGAACGGTTGACTTTTCTGTTGCATCGCTCATTTTTCGGACATTTTCAATCTCCGAAAAGAATAAAGCCAATTCTTGTAGGACAGTCAACTGTGTCCATTTTTTTAACGAAACAGCCACAATAATTGTCGCAAGTTGTCTTTTGTCTTTCGTTCCAAAATCAACACCATCTGGCACTTGAATGATCACGATACCTTCTTTTAAGATATTTCCTTCTTGATCATCCGCATGTGGCAAAGCCACAAAATTGCCAATATAGACACTGACTTGTCGATGACGTTGCTTCATTGCCTCAATATAATTACTCGTTACGTAACCACGTTGTACTAATTGTTCACCCGCATAGGCAATGGCTTCCGTCGCTGATCGAAACGATTGATTTAAAAAAATATCGGCTTCACTAAACTGCCACATAAGACACCCTCCTCTAAGCTTTCATCTCTTCGACTAACAACGAAGAAAGTAATTGATAGACAATCGCTTGATTTCCTGAGCGAAAAATCTCAGTATACAGATCATTCATAATAATTGAACCACTTATTTTCCCAAGGAGTTGACTTTCAGTTGCCATTAATTCTTTTGGTGCCAACATGAGTAACACTCGCTGTAAATTCATCTCTTGTCGATCCATCCCTAAAATAGTAACTGGTTGCTCTAAATCAATGATACAAAAAATGGGAAACTTGATACCACTTGTGGCAGCATGAAATAAAGCCATTTCTGTGCCAGGTATCCCCACCGGTGATTGTTTCAGTCGTTTACTTAACTTAGCAATAATTTTTTCTCGATTATTGACTATTTCAATTGGTAATACCGCGACACTTTGTTCGATAATATTTTCAATCGATGCTTGATTATCGATTGATGTGAGAAAAAACAAACCCAACAGTTCGTTGACATCATCCATAAAATCACGAACTTCTTCATAAGTTGGTCGCTGTATATCCTTCACGCTCCGCCTTACTCGCCCACGTTTTTGCTCGCGACTAATCTTTTTGAATTCTTCTTTTAGTTGATTGACTTCATCTTCTAATAACAACGGCGATACAAGCTGATATTTCCCACTATAACCGGCTAACAAAGCCGTCGAAACAACAAGGTCATAATCATTTTCTAAGTCGACCGTTCCTAAATCTGCCAAACTAAAAAAGTGAGTTTGATCAACAAAAGGGAAGTAACGACGTAATTTCATCTCTAACATACTTGTTGATGCTAATCCACTTGGTGAGAAGCCTGCAATATCGATGGCAATCGTTTTCGGACTGCGTTCCAGTGAATTGGCAAAATGTAAAACCATATAAGCAATTTCTTCCTCAGAAATTTTCAAATCAGGAAAGACTTTTGGTAAAGAAATACGAATTCCTCTAGCCACTTCCTCATACTGTTGCATAATCCGTTCCAAAATCGGATTCGTTAATGTCTCTTCTTCTAAAATAACCCGTGAAAAAATTCCAGATAAATGGGTCAATAACATTTTATACAAATGTGAATCCTCAAAAAAATCAACTTCCGTTTCACGACTGACCTCTTCAATCAATTGCTTAATTTGATAGGCTAATTCCGTATCAAAGTTTTCTTCAAAAAAATCTTCTTCAAAAGAATTACCAAAATTACTCAACAAACTTGCGAAGAAAACAATTTCATTGACTGGATATAATTGCTTCGTCTCCATCGCCAACTTAGCAAAAATTCGCTTACTACTATTTAGCATCTCTTTATTTAAGGCTTCAAAATAAGCCTCTTCAACAATCAAATGTTCTTTTTTAACGCGATGAATCGTCAAAATAAGGACAAAAGATAAATGCGCTAATTTACGATCACTGAGTTGAGGGATGGCTACTTTTAATTCTTCTAAAAGCAGTTCCCGAACATAGACTATATGTGATTGATTTAAGAAAGATAAAAAGATATTTTGCTTCGCCGTTGATACTTCATAATGAAAAAATTGATACTCGCTAATTTCCAATTCCAAAATACTTGCCATTAACAATCGACGGTATTTTTCCGATCCTTCGATTTCATAACCTAAACTACGGATAATTTTAAGTGGGGATTTTATTAAACGAGCCTCTAATTGTTTAATATCCGAATAAAAAGTTGTATGGCTAATCAAATAACTTTCTAAAAAATAGTTCAAGCTAATCGGTTCTTCGGTTAATAATAATTAAAATAAAATCAAACGTTGTCGTTGATCAGTTGGGATTTCCAACCAATTTTCCACCTGTAATGCTTGATGAATCTTGCGTAGTCCTTCCTCATCAGTTAATAATTGATATTTCCCTCGACCAATTTTATTTAAATGGGCATCAATTTTATTTAACGTTTCACTTAAATTTTCAATTTCACGATAAACTGTTCGTTTGCTAACTTTTAATAAAGAAATCATTTGATTAATCGATACCCCATTTGGTTGATTAACCAATTCCGTCAATAATTCCTTTTCTCTAGGAGACAAGAACATTAAATTTCCCCCTTCTCTAATAAAGTTTCAAAGTCTGCCACCTGTAAGATATCGGCGACTACTATTTTTTGTGCAAGGTTGCTCAGTTCTGGATATTTTTCCATTAGACTTTGACTTAGTACATAAATCGTTTCACGATTAGGATTCAACGTTTGAATCGCCTCTTTTTGAAAATCAAAGATTCTTTGATAGTGTTGCGCTTTTTGGGACCACAACTCAATCGCCATTGTTTGCGAACCTCTCATCTGATTAGCATAAAGAAAAACAATTTTTGGAAGGAGTGCACCTTGTTGACTCACTTGATAGCTCGTTGTCTCGATTCTTTTTGAAATACCCAAAGCCTCTTTTACACGTTGATGAAGTATTTTCGTTTCTAAAAAATTTTCAATTGTGATAATTTGCGTTGCCGGCACTTTTTTTTCAGCAATTTGTTTTAATTGTGGGTGAACGACGACTAATGTATCTTGACGATTTTCTAACGTATAAACCGATTGGTAATCAACTATCAATTTGCTCCCCTCTTGTTCTAAGCTTCTTCTTAAAAGACTAGCACCCATAGCACTTGAGCCAATTCCGGCATCACACGCGACGATTATTCGGGTAATTTCTTGATTACGTCTAACTGGTAACTCTTCAAAATTCAAATCGGATTCCTCCCATTTTTTTTGCTTTAAGAAAAATTGTGCAACCTCAAAAGAAACAAACGTGCTGAGCGTTATTCCTAAAAACAATCCAAATAATTCTTTAACTGGTGTACTGGCAACCATTAAAATCAGCGATCCTGGTGAAATTGGGTTTTTCAAACCAACATTAAACCAATTAAAAATGGCCGTTCCCGTCATTCCACTACAAATAATCGCGATAAAAAGACGCGGTTCCATTAACACATAAGGAAAATAAACTTCATGAATGCCACCGATTAAATGAATCAAAGCCGCTCCACCTGTTTGCGCTTTCTTTTTACCATAACGATAATAAGCAAGCAAAACACCTAATCCCGGACCTGGATTTGTTTCCAGTAAAAATAAAATCGATTGCCCCGTTTTTTCAACCATTGATAAACCAATCGGTGTTAAGACACCATGATTAATCGTATTATTAAAAAAGAAAATTTTTAAAGGTTCGATGACAAAACTCACCAAGGGTAATAAATTGAGATGAATAAGTTCTGTAATTAAAATGGCGATTCTTTCCATCAAAGTATTGATAATCGGTGAAATAAAAAAGAGCGCAACTAAACACCAAATAGCCCCCATCACCCCAGCGACAATATTCGTTACTAGCATTTCATAACCGTCTTTAAATGCTTGTAAGCAATGTTTTCTGATTGAAACATAACTCCACACCGAAAGTGGTCCAACAATCATGGCTCCGATAATTTGTGGACTAGTCGTCCCTAAAATCATCCCGATGGTGGCAATTCCAGCAATTGTGCCTCCGCGTTTAGGCTCAATTTGTTTTCCCCCGGTATAACCAATTAAAAGCGGTAATAAATAGGAAATTAATGCATATTCCAATGAATCCAAAAAAACACGTAGCGCTTCAAATCCAAAACTTGCAATCAAGTTCATTAAAGCCAAAGCGATAAAAATACTTAAGTGAGGCATTAACATCTGACTAAGTTGATGACCAACTTTCCTTAAGCCTGGCCAATTATTTTTAGGAATGATTTCTGATAATTTTCTAGACAAGACGTTCACCCCTTTATTCACTCTGTCTATCATAGCATAAAATCATTTTTTCGTTTGAGCAAAAGTTTAACGCAAGCATCAAAAAATCTACAAGAAAAAATCCTTGTAGATTGAACAACTTCTATTTCTCGTCGTAGCTCGAAAAATCAATAATTTTGTGATCTCGATACCAAACTTGAACCTTATCAGTATAGATTGAGGCAAAATCTTGATCGAAAGTATTAACCAGCCATGTAGAAAAACCTTTGTCTAGTTTCTCGCGATCCAATATTTGATTGACTTGGTCATCATTTTCTTTCGTGGCATCATCACCTGTAGATGCGATTGAAGGGATCTTGATTGTAATATCTTTATATGGTTTTTCCGAAAAAAATTCGCCATTAGTCGTATCAATCTCGACACCTTTAATATTAATAAACAAACCATTGAGATTCAATTCTTGCTTCATGATTTCTTTTTGACTGTACTCCCGATAACCCAAAAAAGCAGAAGCAGCACATCCCAAAGTCAGCCCTATGAATAATCTTATTCCCCATTTATTGTCTTTCTCCATTACTTCACCTTATCAACTTTCAAACTACTATTTGCCAATTTCCAAGAACCATCATCATATTGATACTTAGCAGACAATTTATAATCTGGTGATAACCACAATGTACCATCACTTTCAAAAATCCCTTGAACATTGACACTATTACTACTCGGTTCAAATTCAAAACTGACGGATTCAAGCTCGTTCTTTTTCTCCCAGTTCTTAAATTCAATCGCTTCTTCGGTTCGAAGTTTTAGACGTAGATCTTTCATAATTGCCGTTTTATCCGCCGTTTTCAAATCTTTATAGCTGCTAACTTTTTCACCATTTTTCCATTGACCAAGCGTACTACCATCGTAAAAAATCCGATAATAAACAGCTGATTCTTTCATAACGTCCGAATTAATTGATTCTTCAAACGTATTTTTCAATTCCTCACGACGACTATCATCATCAAATAGACCCGAGTAATTAATCAACTTGGGAATAAAAATGTCAACTTCCTTCGCCTCTTTACTACTAAACCACTTAACAATTCCTTTTTGAGAAACTAGCCCCACATCCGTCCCGATAATTGCCGAATACGCATCACGGATATTGTTTTTTGCCGCAATTTCACTAGTCTGTTGAGACCAAGGAGATAATCTATAAAACATTGATGAAAAAGCGGGTATTCCTATGAACCAAACGGCTGCTACAATGACCGGTACTGATGCCACAATGATCGCATAAGCTTTAAATTTGCCTATCGTCATTTTTGATAATCCTGTCACTAGTTTATTGACGTTCGTCGACTCTTTTGATTTCTTTTCATTTTTTTTATGATTGCTTCGACTATTACTGTGCTCTTTTATTTCAGGATTCCCATAATCCATGATTTGACTAACTCCTTTTCCAGTTTATTATTTAAAATCAATAAATTATTATAATGTTTTCTAGATTATTATACCAAATGTAAGCGCAACATCCTATACCTATTTAGATCTAGTCATTACAAAAAAATCAAACAATCACTTCATATGTTAGGCATACGAAGTGATTGTTTGATTTAACCTCTGTGTTATTTTTACATCAATTGTTTCAATTTCACATTTGGATACTTATCAGCAAACCAACGTTCGGCAAATTGATTTTCAAACAAGAATAATGGTTGATCAAAACGGTCACGCGCTAAGATGTTACGGCTTGAACTCATTTTTTCATCTAGATCTTCTGGTTCAATCCAGCGAGCGATTTTACTTCCCATTGGTGTCATAACGATTTCAGAGTTATATTCATTTAACATCCGATGTTGGAAAACTTCAAACTGTAATTGTCCTACGGCACCTAGAATATATTCTTCAGTCAAGTATGTTTTGTATAACTGGATTGCACCCTCTTGTACCAATTGGAGAATTCCTTTATGGAATGATTTTTGTTTCATCACGTTTTTAGCGGCAACTTTCATAAATAGTTCTGGTGTAAATGAAGGAAGGTCTTCATAAGCAACGGCTTTTTTCCCTTCATAAATCGTATCACCAATTTGATAATTACCAGTATCATAGACACCAATAATATCACCGGCAACTGCTTCTTCGACATTTTCACGTGAATCAGCCATGAATTGCGTCACGTTACTAAGTTTCATTTTTTTCTTTGTCCGTTCTAAGGTTACGTCCATACCGCGTTCAAAGGTTCCTGAACATACACGAACAAAAGCAATCCGGTCACGATGGGCTGGATTCATATTTGCTTGGATTTTGAAGACAAATCCTGAAAACTCTTCTTCATAAGGACTCACTAATTCTCCATCTTTTGTTTCATGATCGTAAGGCGCATGTGCATACTGTAAAAATGTTTCTAAGAAAGTTTGCACACCGAAGTTGGTTAATGCTGAACCAAAGAAGACGGGCGTTTGTTGGCCACGAGATACTTTCTCTGGGTCAAATTCATCGCCAGCTTCTGTCACTAATTCAACTTCTTCTAAAACTTGATTGTAAATACTATTGTTTCGTAATGGGTGATCTGCTGGAATTTCGCCATTTTCATCTAAGTCAATGTATTTTTGATTGTCATATTTTTCAGGTCGATAAAATTCTACACGTTTATTGTGGATATCATAAATTCCTTCTAAACCTTTTCCCATTCCTAAAGGCCAGTTCATCGGAAAGGATTCAATCCCTAAAACTTCTTCAAGCTCTTCTAATAGCTCTAACGGCTCGCGACCATCACGGTCTAATTTATTAATAAAAGTAAAAATTGGAATACCACGGCGTTTAACGACTTGGAAAAGTTTCTTTGTTTGAGCTTCAATCCCTTTGGCACTATCAACAACCATGACCGCACTTTCAACCGCCATCAACGTCCGATATGTCTCTTCCGTGAAGTCTTCATGTCCTGGGGTATCTAAAATGTTCACACGTTTGCCATCATA
>DXBN01000040.1 GCA_019116505.1 Candidatus Enterococcus avicola
TCACATGTTGCAAAAGAACGGAATATTGATTTAGAAAATGTCATGACAATCGGCGACAACTTAAACGATTTAAGCATGATACAAGTTGCTGGTGTCAGCTTTGCGATGGGCAATGCTGTGGTTGAATTACACGAAGAAGCAAAATACGTTACACATGAAAATATGAACTCAGGCGTTGGTAAAGCAATCGTCAGAGCAATCGACGAAAATTTATAATATTGACTATGCTGTGACGAGTCCTAGGCGCCCAACAAAATCTATTTATGATTTTTTAAGGTGCCTTCTTTATTTTTCTGATGACTAAAAGCTTATAGAAAGGATTATTTCGGATGTCTGATTTTTTAATTCAAGAGAAACCTTTTGGCTCCTCACCAAAAACGATTATCAAAGATATTAATGGACATCCTTTATATCTTTTAATTGGGCGACTTGGTGATATTGGTAGTCGCTTAACACTCTATGATATGGATGGTAAGGTCGTTGCTTATATTAAGAAAGACCGTCTAGCCTTCGTTCGACGTTTTGAAATTTATGAGAATGATAAAAAAGTTGGTATTATGCAGCATTTCCTCAACTGGCCGAATGACTTTTATTATATTTCTCAACTCCATTGGATGGCACACGGGAATATTTACCACCACGAATATCGAGTTCGACATTTTGCAAATGAAATCATGACGATGTCCAAAACCCGTTTAATGATGGGTGATCATTATCAGCTGCATGTTCATGACGATGCCAATGCTCCTAAGTGTATTTGTATCGCTAGTGTACTTGATTACTGGTCTTACAATCGGGAACGGAGTCAACCAACTTATTATAAAGAAGTATTAGATGTCACATAAAAAGACGATGAACACATTTTATTTTGTGTTCATCGTCTTTCTATAATTTTAGTGTTCGAACTTCACACTCAGAGCTAATCGCCCTCGTTATTGTCTCTATTTTTCTATTGTTCTTTGCATATGGTAGTAATCATGACCACTGAGGATTTGTTCCCCAACAATTTCATACCCTTGACGCTTGTATAATTGCTGCGCTTTGGGATTAGCTAAATCGACACACAAACCTACTTTATTGGCTCCAGCTTCTTTTGCCGCTCGGTTCACCGCTTCTAATAATTCCGTCCCCACTCCGTATCCACGGAATTTTTCATTGACGACAATCGTATCTAAATACCACTCTTTGGGATATGTCTCTAAATCAACAAAGATACGTGCTTCTGGTAAACCTAGTGATTTCAATGTTTCGGATAGTGGTAAATCAACTACGTTTTCCTCTTCTGCTAAGTAACCAAAAGCAATACCAGCAACTTCCCCATCGATTTCTTTAACGATTCCTCGTGCGTAACCATAGCGGTACGTTGGTGACTCAACAGCCTTCATAAGAACCTCGACTGTTTTTTCTTCACCAAATTCTTCTAAAAACGCAACTTCCATATCTTTTAATATAACTAAAACAAGTTCAGCAATCGCTTTGGCATCCTCAACTCTTGCATTTCTAATCATACCTTTTCTCTTCCTTTCAAGTAATTACGAGTTATCTTCTCTCACAATATTTGTTATACTGTCTCCAAGGAGGTAATCAATATTATGATTCTTAATTTACTTTATATTTCAATTTCTGGCAACACCCGTTCTTTTGCGAAACGGATTCAGCAGTTATCAGAGGCTAAACATGAGAAAAATCATTCATTCCCACTCATTTCTATTAAAGAAATTCATGATAATTCCACGGTAGAGAACGAAACCACACCTTATGTCGTTGTTGTTCCTACTTATTTAGAAGGCGGTAATGGCCTCGATAGTGGAGACCAAGAAATAATGACAGAAAGTCTTCGTGATTATTTAACCAGTCAAAATGAGCATCAAAATTTTCTAGGAGTCATTGGTAGTGGGAATAAGAATTTTGCCCATCAATACTGTTTAACTGCCAAACAATATGCTGAACAATTTAACGTTCCTTTGATTGCCGACTTCGAACTCCGAGGGAATCCTAAAGAAATTGAAAACATCTATCACATTCTATCTGATATTTGTCAAAAATACGAACAATAAGAAAGAATGAGGTGCCTACATGTTTCAAATTTTAAGAACTTTTATCTCGGTTTATGAAACCCATAATTTTACTCGAACAGCTGATTCGCTCTTTTTATCCCAGCCAACAGTCTCGTCACAAATAAAAAAACTTGAAGACCATTTGAATACCAAGTTATTTATTCGTAATGGAAAACAAGAAATCGTTCCAACACAGGCGGCTGAGTTTCTATACCCTCGTATTATTAAAATGATTGAAGAATGGGAAGATGTTGTTTTACATATTGGAAACGATCCAGATATTAGGGAAACTTGTGTCATTGCTTGTACAAAAACATGTGGCATTCATTTATTGGCCCAAATTGTGCCAAGCTTGATCGAAAGATTCCCCATGATCGATTTTCACTTTCCTATTTTAGGTTACCAAGAAATTGTTCATGGCGTCGAACAAGCCAAGTTTGATTTTGGACTAATCGAATGGGCTGAACGTAGCGAACACTTAAATCGGTATTTATTAGTTCGAGATGAATTAGTCGTAGCTGGCGATCCAGCATCGAACTATTGGATCCTCAATGAAAATATAAATCCTTTACGTGAACTAAACGATTTATATTTACGCAAAAAAAATCTAACCCCAACTATTATCCAAACAAATAGCAATGAAATGATTGAAAAACTCATTAATAACGGAGCGGGTCGATCGATTTTATCAAAAAGGGTCATCACTGACAACATTCCATATGAAACACTTAACTTTGAAAATTCACGAAATTTTTATTTTTTAACTAGAGAAGAGATTATCCCTGATCTTTTCCAAGAAGTTGCGATGTTTATTCGTACAACATTAGAAGAATCAAAACCTCCAGTGTGAACTGGAGGTTTGTTCTTCGGCTGAAAGCCTCTTTTGCCGGCCTGAGCCTGAAAGGCTTACCGAATCGGTTTCCCTCGTGCACCACATTTACTCACTGATCCTAAAAGGATCTATGATTTCTTCTTATTTTTTTCTCCGGTAAACGGATCATACTCCTCGAATAATGTTAGCTGATCTGCTACGTAATCATCTTGAATTTGATTACGAATATATTCTTCAATTTGTTTTTTATTTCTGCCAACGGTATCCACATAATAACCTCGACACCAAAATTTTCGATTGCCATAGCGATATTTTAAATTTACATGGCAATCGAATATCATCAAACTACTCTTGCCTTTCAAATAACAAATGAAACTAGAAACACTTAATTTTGGTGGGATACTAACCAACATATGGACATGCTCCCTACATGCATTGGCCTCTATAATTTCAACACCTTTCCTTTCACATAATTCTCTCAATATCTATCCAATACTTTGTTTGTATTTTCCATAAATAATTTGCCTTCTGTATTTAGGTGCAAAAACAATGTGATACTTACATTTCCAAGTCGTGTGTGATAAACTTTGATTGTCCTTTTTCATAAGGAACCTCCTATTTGATTGATAGTTTGTGGTCGGGAAACCAAATCTATTTTATCATTTTAGGAGGATTTTTTTTATACCACGCTGGAAGCTTTTTAGAACCACCCGCATAGCAGGTGGTTTTCAATACAGACAAAAAGATTAAAAAACCACGAAAAATGTTCGTGGTTTTTTTCTATTCAGATAATCAATCCTGCTTATAAATTATATCGCACGAACGAATTGATCAATGGTTTGTAATTTAGGTAAAAAGTCTTTCAAGAATGCTTGGTAGCCACAAAAATCTTCTTCGTTTGAAAGATACATCGCATCCCTCATCCGCTTGCAGCCTCCACGACAACTTTCTATAAATGGACATGCTTGACAAAAATTTGATAGGGCAGGTTTGTCACATAAGAAAGCCCTGGATACGTCTTGTTCAAACAACTCTTTTAAACTCTGTTCTTGAATATAGCCAAGACGGTACTGATCGAGCACGTAAAAGTCACACGGATAAACACTGCCATCTGCCTCGATCACATATTGCACTTGACAGTTGCCAATCAGTCCACAGGCATTGACTTGACGTCGTGTGGCCAAATGAAAGACATCATCAAAAAATTTAATGCTTCGATACGTTCCCACCTCTAATTCTGCTAACCAGAAACGCAAAATCTGATGATAGAAACTAGCAAATCGCTCAGGTGTCAGTGCATACGATGAACGTTTTTCTTCGCCTAACTCATTTAGACATGGGATAAATTGGACATATTGAATGTCTTCTTTTTGTAAAAATTGGTAGACTTTCTTAGCCGATTTTGCCAATGGATTGGTTAAGACGCATAAAACGTTGTACTCAATGCCATATTGATCAAATAAATGCTTGGTTTTAATGACGCGATGAAAGGTACCTTTACCTTTCGTATCCAATCGATGCAAATCATGATACATCGGATGTCCATCAATCGACAGCCCTACTAAAAAATTATTCTCTTTTAAAAATTGGCACCAAGCATCGTTAATCACCATCCCATTCGTCTGAATAGAGTAATGAACGGTAACGGCTTTATATTTGGTTTGCTCATCGACCAGTTCTTTTATTCGACGGAAATAAGGCAATCCAGCAAGCGTTGGTTCCCCACCTTGAAAAGCAAGCGTCAATTGGTCTCCATCGACTAAATCAATAAAAATCTGGGCAATCATTTTTTCAGCAACATCTTTTTTCATTCGTCCATACGATTCAACTTCACGTAAAGATGTCACATTGGCATAGAAACAATAAGCACACCGAATATTGCACAAACCTGAAGCTGGCTTAATTAAAACCGATATATGTTTCAACTTTCTACACCTCTCCTACTTTGACAAAGGACTCCCAATAATCTTTTCCTTGATGAAAATCCAGATCACCATGGGATTTTGCTAGTCCATACATTTACCTTTGTTGATAGCTTGCCAAACCATTATGCCACTTACCAATACCGCAAATTTGACACCCTTGTTTCTTAAGTTCTTCGCCTAATAATGCATGTTCAGCAGGAATGGTTTGCCGTAATTATCCCAACTTGTTAAATAGCGTCCCGTTTGAATCATCACACGGGAAGCATACAAACAGCACAACTCGTGCCACCTGGAATAAATGCTTCTTCAAAAGATACGCCACACTCAAAGAGCTTATCTAAATTAGGCGTCTGAATTTTTGATTTCCAAATGTGTGAATGGTATTAAAGCGTTAGTCCTCTGCAATTGAAAATAAAAGATTTTTTTGAGTCATGGATCTGACTCTTTTCCTCTATTTAATATATTTAGCCTAGCATGCTGAACCTCTTTTCACAATGGAATATACTCTTTTTATTCATGGTTCGCTGTAAATTGCATTCAAAAATATTATATCTACAATATTTTTGAACCCAACTCTTTGTGACAGCCTTGGACAATAAAACGAATACCTATTTATAATAATCATAACTCAATCGATAGAAATTCAATTTGCCTATATTTTTAGATTTTTCAGAATGATTATTTTCAAAAAATCACTCAAGTTCGAATTATGAGGCCTCGAAATTAGAATCTTTAGGTCTAACTTTTAGAATCTTCTCGTATATTGATGACTTAAGTGATTTTTTAGTTTATTGATGTAAAAAAATCTTATTTTTTCAATGCGGATAAATTCACAATTTCAGCTTGCTGATACTCATCTTTTAAGAAACACGCTAAATTCTTAATGTTATCTTGTGCTCCTTGAATAAACGCTTCTTGCGAATAAAAAGCAATATGTGGCGTGACAATCGTATTGTCTAACGTCAATAATTTCTCGTTTTTCAAATCTGGGTCTTCAGAAGTTAAGACATCCAAAATGGCGTAACTTAATTGGCCATTCGTTAAGGCTTCATATAAATCAGCTTCATCAACGACCCCACCACGTGAGGAATTAATAAAAATTGGCTGCTTCGTCGTTAAGGCGAATAATGTTTGATTTAAGATTTTTTCCGTTTTTGCATTTAATGGTAAGTGTGACGAAATGTAATCTGCTTGTGCAAACGTTTCTTCTAATGTCACTTTTTCAACACCATATTTTGCCATCTCTTCTTCTGTCACAAACGGATCATAAGCAATAAACTTTGGTCCAAATGCTTTTAGACGCTCGACAACTAATCGTGGAATATTCCCAAATCCAATCAAACTAATTGTCAGTGAAGATAATCTACGCATACTTGGGAACATTTCTGAATCCCATAAAAAGTCATTTTTCACTGCTTGATTAAAGTCATGTAAGCGACGATTGTGCATTAAAATTGCAGCAACGACATAGTTCGCGACTTCATCGGTACAATAACGACTAATATGCGAGACAGGTAAGTTTATTTGATTGGCATATTCTAGATCAATCGTATTGAAGCCAATCGAGCGAAACAGGACTAATTTTAAATTCGGTAATTGTTGCAATACATTTTTTGTCAGCGGCTCATAAACAGTAATGATGACATCCGCATCTTTCGCATTTTCAATCACTTCTTCTTCTGTCACACTTGGTCTGACTTGTAAATCAATCGCTAAACCTAATTTTTCTATCATTTTCTTTTCTTGTTCAAACGTATCATCTTCAAATAATCGTACAACTTTTAACATCAATCTTTCCCTCTTTCTTTTTGTACTATAAAAATACTTATAAAATCATTTTGACTAAAATAACGACAAATGGTAATGCAATAAAAGTACGTTGAATAAAAATTAGCACGACATCAAGAAACTTCGGTACTGCTTTCGTTGATGTTAATAGGGTTGCCGTTTCAGACAGATAAATAATTGGCATAATACTCATGATTGCCACAATCATTCTCGTTTCAACTGAGGCAATATTGGATGCTAAAATAACGGGTAAGTAGTTATCCGCAAAACCTGACATGATTGCACTCGCTGCTTGTGATGCATCAGCAACATTAAACAACTGTAAAATCCATTGAATCGGTAAGGAAATAAAAGCCAAGATTGGCGTGTATAGCGCAACAATTAACGCAATCGTTCCCCAACAAACAATAATTGGCGTCAACCATAAAACATAAAAAGTCATATTATCGATTTTACTTGTAAAGTTTTTTAACGAAACGTCTCCCGCTCGATTCGAAGCATTTGTTACCGCACGATTCCAAGCGCTACCTGCTTGTTCAACCGCTTGAGTCGTTTCTTTTCCTTCGATATACGTTTCTGGATATTTAGAGATTGGCGGAATACGAACACTTACAAAAGCGACAATAATCGAAACAAGCGCTAAAATTAAAATAATCCATCCTAATTGATCAACGACTCCCAAAACGGAAGAAACAACGACAATCCAACCAATGCTTCCAGTTGCAAATTGTGTGCCGATAATTGCCATTTCTTTCATCGTAAAATAGCCTTTTTCAAAAAGTTCGCGTGTGCCCATAATTGCCGCATTTCCGGGACCTACCCACGCACTTAAAATACTCGTCGCACAAATTTCAGACGTTTTAAACAACGGACGGACAATAACACCAATAAATTCACCTAAAAATTCCATTGCACCAAATTCTAAAATAAACGTTTGGAACAAAAGCATCATTGGCACAATCACCGATAATTGTGTTGCTAAAGACAACATTGCACCACCGGTATCAGCCGAAACTAAAAATTCCGGTCCAACTTGAAAATAAACCATAATTGCTATGATTGCTCCTAAAATTCGGTTAATAACATAAAAAGGAGTTGTTGAAAATAATTTCGCCATTAAGCGCTGTTTACGAATCATCGTATCCGGCTTGAGTTGATCAATCAGAGATAATAAAGCACTTAAAATAATTAGCATCACTAAAATCAGTTGCAAGATCCCATCAAACTTCGCAATAAATAGTTTTAAATAATAAAATAAAATTGTATCCACTTTGCCATTGAAATTAAATGGGATTAAAACAAATAAAATTCCAAAAGCAGTTCCTAACATAAACTTCAATCGATTCATTAATTGATTTTTCGACATTTTCCTCTTCCTCTCTAACAATAAAAATAAAAACGGAACGTCATTCCGATTTCGATTATAAGACACATGAATTGTTTTTGCAATAGATAATGTGAAATTGGTCACATTAATTT
>DXBN01000005.1 GCA_019116505.1 Candidatus Enterococcus avicola
GCGTCTTTTTGAGCGATTGCATGGATGACTGGAAACGTTTGTTGATACCCTCTGGGGGTGAAATTTAATATATTATTAACGATGTTGTACGTCATTTGTTCACCGTATTTTAAAGGATCGCTGCAATTGAAAGTTAGTGTAGTTAAAACTTCATGTATTGCACCTGTACTCTCATAATCTGTGCGCCCCGTAAAATGACCGAAATAGGTCCATAAATTATCTTCATCTAGTACTAGCGGAAATTCCATTGCTTTGTGCTGTGTAATTAAATTATCTAAATAAAGTTTTCGAGAATTTAATTCTTCTGCACTTTTGCATAATAGGGCGACCTTCAAGGTGATTGTTCGACCGCCTATGTCATTACCCATATATAGTTCCCCAATCATACCAGGGATGTTTTGCACAATTTCAGTTATTTTTGGTTGTGAAACGACAGGGCGTTCCAATAATCTAATGCCCATTAAGAGCATATTGGTGCCATCATACGTAAATGATTTAAAAGCCATCAGCTATTTACCCCTCTCGCTCTATTTGTCATACGATTAATAGTATTATTAGCTTTATTTACTGACGCAGCTATCGTTTTGCCATCAATAACGATTGCAGTATCTTTTGTAACAATTTGCGCTAATAAAGCTACTTGTTGGTTTAATAAGTTAATCTGTTCAGCCATCATACCAATAATTTTGCTATTACTTGATGTTGACACTGTAGACGAATCCTTATTGCCCTCTGCACCTAAATATTTCTGTGCTTTAGCAAGTAACTGCAATGCACGACCACGTTTAGCGCGGTCAAGTGGAATAATCATTTCAGGTTTATTACCTTCTGCAATTTCTGCGATTTGATGCCGCGTAACCAATCCACCATCTGCATAACCTCCTTTGCGTCCCCAACCGCCGATTAAGGAACCGTAACGTTTTTTAGTGTAGTTAATCGATGCAACGATGTTAGCGAGTGGATTGTAAATATCACTTGATAATGTTTTGTCGCGATATGTCGCGAATGTTGGGTCGATTACTTGCATCAGACCTTTACTTGGTGTACCTTTTTTAGCATTTTTATCCCATAAATTTATTGATCGTGCATTACCTGTTGATTCTTGATTCATCCGGCGTAACAGTGCGTTTAAATTAGCTTCACTATAATCACCTGTATGTTTTAACGCTTGTGCAGCAACAGCTCGCCATTGCTGTACACCTGCTGCACTGCCTCCTACATTTGTAGGCGGTATAAAGTCAGCGTGTACATGGTCTGTATGCGGATTCCGTCCCGGCGATGTCATATAGGGTTTCCAACTACCACCATTTTTTGAGTATTTACGATTGTAAATCGTATATTGCGATAAAGGATGTTTTTTAACATAGTCGGCAATTTTCTGCATTTCAGATGATGACGCAAAAATATCAACTGCCCTGCCATAAGCGTGCATGGATTTACTACTACCGCCAACGACATTACGATCACTAAACCCTCCAAATGAACTTACGTTAAATTTAGATTGAATATCCTTTAAAATATTGTCGACATAAGACATTAATCCTGAACGACCGCCACCAGCACCCACTTTCATTGGGTCCTTTTCAAGTGTTCCATCCCAATCATAATAACCACCTAAATTGTCAGCGATACCTTTTAAAAAATCTTGAGCCATATTTTTAAGATATTTATATGGTGTAGTACCAATTAAAGTTTTATCAATCGCACTACCAACATTCTGGCTAACACCAAAGGCAGATGTCATTTTATCAAATAATTTACTACCTGAATCCGTGGCCCATTCGAATGCATCTACAGCTTTACCTTTTAGATACGCAGTACCATCTTTAATGCTTGCTGTGACTTTCCCAAACCAACTGTCGTCACCTGTACCTTTTGCATATGCTGGGAAACCGTATGAACGCATTGTTGCTTCTGTCTTATCATGTGGAAGAACGGCAGTACCACGTGGTAAATCTAATAATTGTGGTCCTCCTGAACCAAGCATCGTCATACCAACACCTGGAATGTGTGCTAACTCTCTACCTTCTTCACCAACAAGTGCGGTACCACCACGATGTCGACCGTTATAAGTCCCTTTCGCATACGCTGCAGGTGCCTGTATGTTTGTATCGATTTTAGGAATTGATGGATTACTAGTATCGTTACCAAACAATTTTTTGAACCAATTAACGGCTTTATCAAGAGAACCTGTTAATTTTGACCATACTGAAGCAATACCGCTCGCTTGTTTTTCTGATTCCTTAACAGACTTTTTACGTTCATCTTTGGCCGCAGAAACAACTTTATCCCGTTCTTTTTGAGCATGATTTGTAACTTGTTCTTTTTGATCTTTTGCTTTCGCAATTTTGTCTTTACGCTTAGTTTCAGCTTGTTTAATCGTTTCTTCTTTTTCTTTTTTCGCTGAATTTACAATTTTTTCGTATTCTTTTTTTGTGATTGTACCAAGTGTCTCATACTGAATTTTTGCTTGTTCAACTTTCTTTCGATACTTACTTTTCGCTGATGCTATAACATCTGCTTCTTCTTTTTTCGCTTTGGAAACAACTGCTTTGTACTGTTTGTTTGCGTTAGTAATGACTTGATTCAACTCTTGAGTACGCACACTATTACGTTGATTCTTTTGTGCTCGTAAAATGGTTGTAGCTTCTTTTTCAGACTTAGATGCAGAACGAACTTTCGCATTATTCATTTGATTTGTTAGTTTTTCAATTTCAGATTTTTCTTGTGCTGTTAATGCTCTTTTACTGTTTTTTGCTTTTAAAATGATGTTTTTGATACGTTCATTTGCATTGTTAATTTTACTGCGCTCTGAGGCGTGTTTTTTATCAAGTTCAGCTAGTGCCTGTTGTCGTTCTTGCACAGATAATTTTTTATTACTGTTTAAAGCAGATACAGCTAGATCTCGTTCTTTTTTTTGCTTCATTTGCAATGATGCGATACTACTGTTCGCCATTTTGTTGTAATTTGTTGTCATTACCGTTGCAATGCCCGTTGTAATTGTACGATTAGACGCATAAATGCTATCCAATTTACGTTGCGATTGCGAACGTAATTTTTCAAATGCATTCAGCGCTTCTTGTGTACCTTTTGATACGCCTTTCACATCAAGATTGAGCTTTGCCCCTTTTTCAATTTGTGCATTCACTTTATTTTCATTTTTGTTTTTGTCATAACTATTACCGATTTTTTTACCAATTGCATCACCTGCAACTGAGCCAATAATACCTCCGGCAATGCCACCAATAGCTGTACCGAGACCAGGAACAATTGAACCAAGGGCAGCACCTAATGTTGCTCCTGCAGCCCCACCACCGGTAGAGCCAACTGCTCCACCGACAGCAGCGCCCTTATTACTACCTTCTGTTTTAAATGCATCGTAAATACTCCAACCGCCAAGCGCTAGACCGGCAATACCACCGACTTTCGCAATTTTTGATAATTTTCCAATTTTCGTTTTACCAGAACCTCCGCTGTTACCATCAGTATTATTCTGATTTCTATTGTTGTCATTATCACTATTGTTGCGGTTATTGTTACGAGTATCATTTCCGTTATTTCTGTTGTTTTGATTATTATCAGAATCTCTATTACCATTATTTCGATTGTTTGGGTTGTTATTACCGTTCCGATTACCACCCGAACCACTGTTTCCGCCAGTGCTACCACCATTTCTGTTACGTGCATTTGCATTAGCAGCTTGTGCTTTTGTATTGGCGATTAAAGCCAATGTTTCTGCATCTAAAGTTAGCGTGTTACGTCCTACTTTTTTAGTTAAAGCCCCTGCGATATTTAAAATTGGCGCTATCGCTTTTGCTAATAAACCAAATGCAATAACACCGGCACCAATCGCTAATGTGGTTTTCTTGGCGCCTACACTCATGCCATCTAATGTATCACCAATAAATTCAGCGCTTTCTTCAACTGCTGGTAAAGCAATATTGGCCAAATCTAGCATTGTATCACCTAGTGGTTGTAATGCAGCACCTGTCTCACGAAGTGTTTTCTTAAATTTATAGCTAAATGTTTCTTCCAAGTTGTCTGCTACGCTCGATGCTGTACCGTCCACATCTTTAAAGGAATCAGTAACGCTACCTAATGCATATACTGCATCACTTTCGAGATCTTCAAATTTTGTTCCGTAAAGACCTACTCCGATTTGGTTCGCTAAAACCTGATCATCCATAGAACCCAATTCTTTTAAGACTGCATTGCTAACGTCTTTAACTGTGCCTTTTCCACTCTGAAAATCTTTCCAGATAGTTTGTGTAGACTTTGATAATAGTGCCATCGCATCTGACGTACCTTTAGAGCCATCTTTTACACGAATTTGAAATTCTTTCATGATGTCATTTACATAATCGAGATTATAAACCCCTTCTTCCACACCGGCATTTAAGGTACTGAACATTTCTGACGCACTATAGCCCATTTTTGACCATAGCGGTGCGTACTCGCTCACATTGTCGAATAGCTCATTACTGAAGTTAAGGCCCTTTTGTCCGCCTTTTGCTAACAAGTCCATTGCTTCATCAGCGGATATACCAAAATTTTTCATAATATTGTAGCTTGATCGCGTTACTTCGTTTACATCAGCATCCCAAGTTTGGCCCATCGCAAGCGCATTGCGTGTCACATTTTCAAGCGCCCCATCATCAAGGCCGCGAATATTTTGCTTTACTTGTATAATCGCATTCGATACTTCACCCATGTCCTCGCCGAATCCACTTGACCAAACATTTTGCATCGTTTCGGCAGTTTGTTCAGCTTGCTTCTCTGTAAGACCAAGAGAATTTTGGATATTAGCAGTTGCTGTATCCATATCAAATGCAGCTTTTCCTGCTGCTGCACCAATTCCTGCGATTGCAGGTGTTAGCGTTGTATTGATACGATTACCCAGTGCATCAACTTTTGTTGATGTATCTTGCATACCTTGTCCGAATTTAATGATTTTACTTTCAGACTCAGCCGTTTCACGTGCTAATTTTTCAATTCTATCCCCGGTACGCTGTAGTTGTTGTTGCCATGCAGCTTGTTGTCGTACTGAGTTACTAATCTGTACAGATAATTTTTGGACTTGTTCGGATTCAGCGCCATATGTTTCAATAGCTGCTCGATGTTGTCGTTGTAATTCTTCTATTTTCCGGTCATTTGTATCCATGATGCGATTCAAACCTTCAACTTTAGCTTCGAGTGCTCCATATTCGTCACCTGCAGCTTCTAATGTCGAAATATTTGCTTTCATGCTGTTCGTTGCAACTTTTAATTCGCTTGTAATCCCTTTGAGTGAGTTATTAAAATTTGCTGAATCTAGTCCGACTTCGATTACTAATTCGCCAATTGGACGTCTACTTGCCATATTAATTCACCGCCTTTTAAATTGAGTTATAGAAGTTTTCTAATTCTTCTGGTGTCATTACATGTTCTTTTTCCGTAATTTCTTTTTCTTTAAAGAATAGTTCTAGTGCATATTCAATATCCAATCCATCAATTTCATGGATTTTATATCCGCGTTTTTCAAGGGCTAAATATATTGCATCTAAATTTTCACGCATTTCAGCGTAACTTGTTATTCTTCCAATGTCTCCGTCACTGTTGAGTTCTCTGTCTTTTTTTTAATGACACCACCGACAAGCAAATGTTGATTTAATGTAACGATGGCTTCTGTAAAAGTGTCATATCCCATCGCTGGATAATTCAGTACATTTTGCAATGCATCAGTCGTAACTCGCTCATCATTAAAAGCATCAGCTAAATTTGCAACAACTAATTCCTGTTGTTCGGAAGGTGATAATTCACCTAATTCTGTTCGCTCTGCGAGTGCTAACGCTTTACGATTGCTAATGCCTTTTACATAAGGTTGAGTAATCTCCGTTTCTTTACCATCTAAATCTAAAATAATTTTTAACATATAAAAATTCCTCCTCTAGGTTAAATACAAAAAAAGAGCGCATAGCGCTCTTTTTTTATGTGTTAGTCAATTTTAAATGATGTACCAATTACCGCAGTTCCGATGTCTGCGGGTTCATTAGGGTGTAACTGGGTCTTTCACTTCGCCTGGGAACATGTATTCACGATATTTAGCATAAGTGAAATCTGTATCGGCTGTTCGTCCTTTTGCAAACGCCACATCATCTAAACCACGGTCAACGCCTTCGCCACTTAATGTATCAGTATTCACTTCTGGTCCTTTATCTTCTGTTGTCGCGAGTTCAGCACCATCTGGCATGCCGAATTTCGCTTTCGTTAGGCCCATGTAAATATCATCGCCTTTAAGTCCCTTCGTTTTACCAAATACCGCCACATATGGTGGTGTTGTATGTTTACCGACTTTCACGATACCATTTTCATCTTTTTCAGCACCACTGATTGCTTCTTCCAGTTCTGGAGGTAAGTCTGCAATACCAATTTCTACTTTTGGAGATGATGTACCTGATGAAGCGATATGGAATGGACCATCCGATGCGTAAACTACGTTATTTTGCGGAGATAATCCACTGAATTTCATGTTAATCGCACCGCCTTTTTTAGCGTTTACGACGAACGTTTCTGTTACTTGTTCATTATCATCTAAGACTGCGAAATGAACCTCTTGGAATCCGATTGTTGCCATATTATTATGACCTCCTTATTATTTGAAAAATGTTTTTGTATATCGCCTTGAAATCATATATAAATCAATTTCAGGATCTTTGGCGACTGGCATACGAGCATATAAAAACCATCCGTCATCACTCATGGTTTTATCCAAAGCAATAATGAATGGTTCAATATCTCTTATACTTTTCGTCCACACGTTGATTGCTACTTGATGTGTTTCATCTAAATTACTATCTGACGCATATAGCTGCGGTGCATCGTTAATTGTGTTTATCCTAATCAACGGGGCCTTTTCGACTTTACGATACTCCGTTGGTATATCGATTAGATAAATCGCTGTGGTATCGATTAAATCAGTAATCAAGGCGCTATTTTCAAGCGTCTCGTTAACAATTTGCTCTGGTATCAAAGCCCAAACCCCCTTTTGATTTCATCTTCCACAATCACAATGAACTCACTTCGTGTTTCATGAGTCGTGCGCTCCATGAAATTTTGTGGATGTTGATTAATCGTGCCACTCTCAACAAAGTGAGCCCGCCAATATGTTTTTTGTCCAAATCCAATTTTTACACGGCCGAATTGGTCTACGTTACCCACTACAATGTCATCTTTAAGGTGAGGATTGTTGTCTACATTTCCATTTTGTCTATCAATTTGACGCTGAGCATGCCATTTACCATCACGTTTACCATCATAAAATGGTGTATTTTGACGTAATTTAGTTGCCACAGCTTGCGCTCCCTTATCAACTGAACGTTTTAAAACTTTACGACTCTGCCCGGCTAATCTCCTTAATTCTCTATCGACACTATCTGTGTTTATACTAGCCATCACTTCACCAACTTCGCAGTAATTCGTACATCATGTTCTGTCGGACGATAATCAATATCTAAGATTTCATAACGTTCATTGTCAAAAATAATTTTATGTGACGGATCTACACGCCTGCGATGGTGTTCATCAATGTTAAAAAACACTGTATTTTCATAAATTGTGCCGATTGTAGATGTCTTAGTAGCTAAACTCTGTGAAAAAAACTCACTCCAACAATCAAAAATGGATATGTCAGTCGGTACTCTATCACCATATTCATCTTTTTTTAACTCTACTTTGACGAATTGTATCGGCTTATTTTTACGATTGACTGGTGCTCGTTTACCCAACGCTCTCACCACCTATTGAGTAATCTTTCAATTTTAAAATGACATCTTGAATGCCGTATGTTAAAGGCTTTGACAAAATGTCATTCATGTCATCCACACCCGTTCGATTGTTGTACCAGTGTGATACAAGCATGAGCACACCCCGTTGATAGGTTCCATATTCTTTTTCTTCCATTTCAGGAATACGACATCCTGAAGTCATAAGGTGGCTATCTGCGGATGTAAGAAGAAACTCAATTAATTCATCTTCTATATCCCAATCGATTCGTAACCAATGTTTCGCTAAACTAAGCGCTACCATAATGCCTCACCACCATTCTACTTCTTATGAAGGCGTTGTGATGGTAATTGCGACAACGGAGTCATCCGATAAAGTGGCACTTCCGCCGGTTACTTTTCCATCAACATCTGTTGTCAGTGCAATTGCTTTTACACTTTTCCCATTGCTACCTGTAGCGCCAGTATCTCCTTTCGGTCCAGTAGAACCTGTGTCTCCCTTCGGACCAGCAACACCAGTATCGCCTTTTACACCTTGAGGACCTTGTACGCCTTCAATTAAATCGGCAAAATCCTGCTGTGTAGGAACAGCTCCTGTTACAAAAATTGCTTTTAATTCTTCTTTTGTTTTAACCATCGTCGAACATCCTCCTTATTTAATCAATCTGAAACGTTTCACCAATTGCGGCTTCCCCAATGGAAACCGCCTCATTAGGGAGTAGCTTTTACTTCCGCAATACGAAAGGCTGATGCTAGTTTAATTTGATGGTCCATCCATGCTGTTACCACAAATTGATGCATGCCTGTTTTGACATTTTTATCTGTATCATATAGAGCATTTAAATCATAGTTGAAATGTGAAAAATCAAAATCACCTACCACTGGTTTAACGGCAGCATCTGTAAAAATAACTGGTTTTCCGATGATTTGTTCTGGTGGCGCTGCATATAACGTTGTTGAACCATTCGCCAATGTTTTTAAGATTTTCAGATAATCTGCATAGCGCATATATACTTCCGCATTTTCACGGTAGTCCTCATGCAAATCAGCAATTGCGCCTGTAATCGCTTCGAATAAATCGGCACCTTCTACTACTTTGAGCGCCGGTTGTTGTGCTGTGCCTGTACGGTAGAATGACATATGCTCTTCGCCTGCTTTTGGTGTTGTGGCAAAAGCAACTTTACGTTCTTTTACAGCAACACCTGACTCCAAAGCACCATCAACATGGGTTACTAAAACGGCATCTGAGCCATTTAAAACTGTTTCAGATACTTCGGCAATAATTTTAACTTTATGGCGCCCAAAAGCGACACTATCACCCGTTAAAGCAAGCTCTTTCGCTGTTTCACCATCTTCGATAAAATCATCATCATCTAATGTATAGGTTAATTTAGGAATTTCTAAGTTTGTAATTTGTGTGAAAGTTGAATGGCCACGTAAAGGGTTTTTCCCTTTTGGTTCTGTAATGATTTGCGTTGAAACGGTCTTTGGTAAGAATTTGTTACCACCTGTTGTATCATCTCCAAGCAATACCATTGCTTCTGTTGATACCGTTTGCTTTCGAATCGTCGCACGGTATAATTCGGCTTTCGCTCCAGTTACAGCTGCTTTCGGATCGTTAGATTGCGTTGTTTTCTTCTGTGCAAATTTTGCTGCTTGTGCCTTTTCTTGTTGATCATGTTGCTCTTTCAATACATCATAACGTGCTTGTAAATCAGCTTTTGCCTGTTGTGCAGCTTGAATATCTGTAATTGATGCAGATGGGTCCATTGCTTTCGCTGATAAATCCTCTTCATTTTTAGCTAGTTGCTGACCAATTGTTGCCATAGCCTGCTTTAATTCATAAAGCGTCTTGGCACCAAAAAATTGTAGGTTTAAATTTAATAATAATTTTGTCATGTTAACATGACCTCCTTCTAATAATTTTGCATTTTTAAATAGGCTAAATTCGCTTGTGACGTTTCATAAATACGCTGTCGCTCTTCGGTTGTTAACGTTGGATTGGTTGGCTCGTGCACAATCGCTTGTGGAACATTCTTAAAATGTTTTGTTTGTTCTTTAGTTAAAGAGGCTGCCATTTCATTTGCACCTTCTACTACATCGCAAAGGCCTAAATCAAATGCATATTGTGCCGAAATCCATGTTTCTTCGTCCATCAAACGTCGAATTTCTTCTTCTGGTGTTTTCTCGCCTATCTTTGCCATATAGGTCTCCACTTGCATCTCATTAATGCGGTCTAAATCATCTGCGTATTTTCGAAGTTCTTTCGCATTGCCAAACAATCCACCCATTGCATTGTGAATCATTAACATCGCATTTGAGGGCATTCTGACTTCATCACAGCTTGCAATAATGTTGCTAGCTATTGACGCTGCTAACGCTTCTACATGACCAATTACACGCGCTTTATGTCGTTTTAGCATATTTGCAATGGTGATTCCTTCAAAAACACTGCCACCTGGACTATTTACATAAAGATGGATAGTAGAAACATCTCCAACAGCATCTAATTTCTCTTTAAATAAAACAGAGGACATTTCACCAAATTCTTCATAAGCCCATGAAGTAATTTCACCCAAAATAAAAACATCAGCTGATGAACCATCTGCTGATGCTTGTATAGTAAAAAATGGTTTATCTTTTTTCACTTCTTCACCTCCTTTCAATCATCATTTATTACAATTTATTTAGAAGTGCTTTCATTTCGTCTACTGTTTTCTCTGCAGGTGAGCCTTTTCGTTCTTCCATTGACATATCTAGTGGATATAAATCACCACTAATCAATAATTTATTGGCCATTTCGGTTGGTTCAGGTGGCATATCTTCCAACATTCGAATCTCATTCGGTTTAAAGACACCACATCGAATCATGGATTGATAAAAGTTTGTACGTGTGGCTGTATCACCTCTTAAAAGAGAACCTACATTAAATTTGAAGTAATACCCACTATTTTTATCCTCTATACTTAATAATTTCTTATTAAATTCCTGCTCATATTGACGAACAGTGGGGGTAATACTCATTTGCACAAATTGAATCATCATTTGTTCATTATTACTGAACCCTCCACTGGCTTCATTTAGAAAAGCTACTGGAACATTGAAAACATTTGCTACACGATCTCGTGTGATTTTTTCATTATTAATCGTATCGGCAGAGATATACGTTTTCGCAATTGGCTTTACATCCACCCCGGGTTCATTGAATAAAACGCCCCCATTTTCTGCGTAAAATTGCTTAAAATTAGTTACAACTTCATTTCTTTTCTTTTCATCTACGTTCGCAGCATACGATAAAATAAATGAATCTAATTTTTCCATTTCATTTAACGCAAACTCTTGAACAGATTTATCAAACTGCAATGTGTTTTTCAACACATCTAATGGACTGATTCCTTTTAAATGATTAACACTTGAAATGTGTTTTACGTGAATCATATCAAGATGATGTGCGTAATAAATGCCACTTATTCCTCGAATTTCATACCAAAGTTCGCCTGTTTCGTTATCAATAAGAGGTTCAACTGCTAATGAATCCAATGGATGCATGGCTTTTGGGATGCCGTATATATCACGCTCGATAATGGCATATGCATTTCCCGTTTCATTTCGACTTACTTCCATTGTTCGAATAAAGTCGAAGGATGTCATGTGTTGGTTGGGTTCATGCATCACCATATTTGAAACTTGGCCATAATATACACTGTATTCCTTATATTGTTTGAGTGGCATGGAAGCCAATGTATTAGAGAGTCGAGTAATAATACTAAAGATATTTTCATTTGTTGCTAAATTCGAGTTATTAATTCCCCAAAATTTACGTCCCATCCAATTTGTAAAATTAAATGTTTGTCCCTTCCATGCAGTTGTTGCAGCTGAAAAAGATGCCCGTACCTTTTGATACCATTTCATTTGGTTCCCTCCTTTCTAACGCATACTGATAAATCCAACGTTATTACTGCTTGAAACAACAGAAACAAATCGTGCTTGAACGAAAGCATTTAGAACAGCTGCAATAGGATCAATTCGTTCAATTGATTTCTTCTTACTTAATTTTATATTTTCATTTGCATCAATATCTTCAATCGCATTCCCTACAGCCCAGCTCAATACCTTATCTCCCAGATGGGTAATACGTTGTTTATACACTTCTTCACGAAACTCTTTTGTAGGTTCACTTAAAGTAGGGAAGCCTTGTCTAATTTCGACGATTGTATAACCATAATTATTTTGCATACTTTGCACAAACTGTGTTGCTTCATAGGGGTCATAGCACAACATAATCGGCTTTAAATTATATTTTTCGACGAAATCAAGTATCCATTTTTCCACAAATGTATAATCAACAACTGCACCTGGCGTGGTTTCTAACCAACCTTCTTTAATCCATAAATCATACGGCACCTTATCGCTATTCTTTCTAGCAGTTAAACTTTCTTCTGGCATGAAGGAATGTTGTTGGACATGATAGCCATTTTCGTAAGGGAAAATAAAACCAGCAGAAGTTAAATCAATTTTCTTTGATAAATCAATGCCAATGTATACGTCCCTTCCAGTGATGTCGAAAGCATCAACCTTACATTCTCGCCACTTTTTAGCGGACATATAGCCATCAATTTTCATGTCGACCCAAATATTCATATTCTTTGTAAGGAAACCTCGCATCTTTTCAGGTACATCTAAAGCTACCTTTAAACCAGAACGCAAGGATTCAAGTCCTTCTGGATAAGTGGCCACAATTGGATTTGCTTTAATCCAGTTCGATTCATCTTTTATATCATCACCTTCATCTAACTCACAAATGACAATAAAATAGTCATCATTTTCAACATCATCATCGGGATCTAAAATTCGACTGACATATTGATATTCAACGAAACATGGACTTGCTAAATCGAAACCCGCAGTTGTAATCACAACCATTAGGGGTTCTTTACGAGCCACCATCCCACTTTCTAACACATCATAAATCTCACTTGTTTTATGTGCATGATATTCATCGACAATTCCAACCGATGGGTTTTTACCATCCCCTGTTTTTCTCGTTTCACGACTCAAAGGAACAATCACTGAACTATTTTTAGCAATTTTAATTTGCCCATAAGATTCTTTCCATCGACCATGTAGCAATTCACTCGACATAATCCCATCACGTACAGCAGTGTATACCTCATCTGATTGTTCTTTTTGCCAACCAGCAATATAGGCTCGTTGCTTTTCATCTCCTAAAAAAGTGATGTATGAAGCCATAATCGCTAAGAATTGAGATTTTGCATTCTTACGAGCTAACTGGATGTATACCTTTCGAAACCTTCTGGCGTTATTTGATTTCTTTTTAAAGCCAAATATATTGGCTGCAATAAATAACTGAAAAGGAACAAGTTCTACTTTTTGCCCTGCTAAAACACCTTCTACGTGTTCAAATTCTTGTGCCCAATAAAAAAAGTCCTCTACCTCTCTTTCATCAAAGTAATAGGGACTATTGGGATTGGTACGAATTTCTTCTAAATCGTTTAAAAAACGTTTAACGGCCCATTTGAGTTTTTGTGAAGCCTTTATTTCCCCACTTAAAATCGCTTCGCAGTAAGCTAAAACAAGCTCAAAACATGCATTTTCTCCACTCATAATCGACTAGAAAAGCGTTTTTCAGCTGCAGTTTTTTCAGTTTCTGGTGGGGGTGGAATCACTAATTTCAAACGAGATGTAATATTTAATCCAAGGTCAGACGCATAGGCTCTACATTCATCAGATAACTGTTTTCGGGTACGATTTAGTTTCGTAAATTCTTCTAAATCACGAATTGGATTTAACTTACGAATGACAGGGCCAAGTTTTTGCCAGTTCGTTCTAGCTTCAATGTAAAAGCCCAGTGTATCAATATCTAAGTTGCTAAAGATACCTAATTTCATTAATTCTTCAGCAAGTTCATTAAACTCTTCTTTTTGTTTTTTTAACAAATAAGATGGGGGATGAATCTTGTCTGTATTACCTCGCATTTTCTCTTCATGAGCTGCACGTTTTTCTGCCTCTGCTTTGGTAATATGATTCGAGACCCCTTTTCCTAAAATCACCGTTAAGGGTTGTTTGTTTCGTCCAGCCATTTTATCACCACCTAAAATTTTTTCAAAAACGGATTTTTTCGAAATGTTGATGGAACACCGTTGTATATAATTTTTTAAAAATAATTTAAAAAGTAGGGGGGCTACTCTTTAGCAGTCTTTTTGTTATGACAAGACTGACATAAATATTGCAGGTTATCTAAATCGAATCGTTTGCTCCAATCTTGGCGCACAGGAATAATATGATCGACTACTCGACCAAGTACAATTTTTTCAGCAGCTAAACATTGTACGCATAATCCGTTTGAATGAGCGATTGCTAACTGCCTGGTCTTGCGCCATGCATTGCTGTTATAAAATGATACATGCTCTTTATTACGATGTTTATCATAATAACGATTATTATCACGTTGTGCATGGGTATGTTGTTCACAATATTTTGTTTGTGTCACATTCCCACACCCAAATACATTGCATGGTTTAAATGGTTTACTATTCATCTTTGAAGCACTCCTTGCATATGATTCGAAAGATTGTATCTCCTGCTCGAAGTACTTCAACGTTTGAACTCCCACATACTTCACAGATATGTGTAGCAACCTTCTGTTCAGGACCTTGTTCCATTATTACAATTGTAGTCGCTTCACATCGTCTGCATTCTCCAATGTATCGTTTGGGTACTTCTTCTATGTCTGCCACTTTAATTTCAATTGTGTGGCCACATATTGCACAATGTAAATCTTCCACGTTACTCACTACCTTCTGCTTTGATTAATGGTTCATCATCGCACATCAAATCATTGTATAAGTAATCAACTAATGACTGGAATGATGTTTCTAACTCTTCTTTGTTTGTATTTGAAGTAGCGCTATTGCTTGATAGTAAGAACTTTAAGCATTGTTCTTTAGTTAAGTATTTTAACTTCGTTTCATCATCAGCTAAGTTAGTTATTGTCGAAACGATTATCGTTAGCATTTGATGCTTCTGCAACTTCGATAGTTCCATACCTTCCACACCCTTTATACATTTATCTATAATTCTATATTTCTATTTGTACATTAATGCCTAAATGTATCAATTGATATTTATTACAAATGATATTTATTACAAATGATACTTCTTTCAAATGTAATAAGTATCATTAATCTTAATAATCCCAATCCATTGCAACATCTCCCCAATAGAAACTCTGCCACTATCGCCTGGCATCGCGAGATTATAGATCACCATTTCCCTTCTACTCATATCGAGTTAAATAACTTTTTT
>DXBN01000041.1 GCA_019116505.1 Candidatus Enterococcus avicola
AAGCCAATATCCAGATTATACAAGGATATTGGCTTATTTGACATCCGGTCTATTATTACCCGCTTACATTGCAAATAAAAAAGAACGAAAAATCTTTTCTTTAAATGTTTTTGATTGGCGAATAAATTTCAACTTCATGCGTCCAATTTTTCCTCTCGATAACTAGAGGGAGTTAATCCGTATGTACTTTTAAATAAACGGTTAAAATATGATGGGTTGTCAAAGCCAACATATTTTGAGATGTTGATGACTTTCATATTTGAATCACTAAGTAAGGAACATGCTTTTTCTAAACGGAAATTATTTAAATATTTATTGATACCAATCTTCATTTCTTTTTTAAACAAAATACTTAGATAATTAGGGGAAAGGAAAACACGTGTAGCAAGATCCTCTAAAGTTAAATCACGATCAAATTCATGGTGCATAATCGATAAGACTTTATCAATGATTTTATCATTGGTAGCTGGTTTTTTTGTCATAATTTGGGTCAAAATTTGTGTGACACATGTTTGAAATTCAGTTGGATTAATCGGTTTTAATAAATAATCAAGGACATTGGCTTTAAGCAACTCTCTGGCATAATTAAAATCGTCATAACCACTTAAAACAATGACTTGCAATTCTTGATTGAACCCGCGTATATGCGTAATTAAATCGACACCATTCATTAAGGGCATCTTAATATCAGTAATTAAAAGTTCAAAATGTTGCTCTTTAATTTTTTCAAGGGCATCAACGCCATTTGTGTACTCCGTTATTTCTAGGGAATATTCTAGTTTCTCTAATAAAAAACGAATGCCTTGTCGTTCTAATTTGTTATCATCCACAATTAAGAGGGGTATCATTATTCTTTCCTCCAATAGCATTTAAATATAAAATTCACCCCTTCAGTATATCATAGAAAGCGCTTTATTATAGGACGTATTGTAAATAAAAGCCTCTTAATTAGCGGACCTTAAAAAAATAAAATAATCTCGTTACAAAATAAATCAATAGATTGAAGACGAGTACATGTTTTGCAGTAATGGATCGATTAGAAAAAATAAAATAGATGAGGTGTATTAATGTTTTAAAATCAATATTATCAAAATCTCGCCGTGCTTTCAGTGAATGCTGTGAATGACTTATCGACTTTGATTGATTAACGAATGAATCAATATATAAACAATCATAATCACTAAAAAACCAACTCGTGTCTGTTAAAGAAGCGAGTTGGTTTTTGGTTTAGCGGTATTTTTGACGGAACTGATGGGGCGTAATTTGTTCCAATTTTCGGAAAGTAGTTATAAAGTAATTCACATTATGAAAGCCAACTTGTTGAGCAACTTCAGCTAAAGGCAACTGACGGTTTTGTAAGAGTAAGACTTTGGCTTGGCGGATACGATAATTGGTTAAATATTGACTAGGTGTCATTTGTAAAGCTTGTTTGAAGATTCGGGTAATATATTGTGTGGAGTAACCGAGACGTTCAGAAAAATCGGCATCATTTAACGGCTGGGTAAAATTTTCTTCAATATAACGTTGTAAGGGTGCAACGATTGTTTGATACATTAAGTCATCGTTGGTTTGACTTAATGTATTTTTTTTGAGTAGCATCAAGAATTGGTAAATCGTACCCGAAACGTCGTATTGATAACCGGGTGTTGCTTGGATAATTTGTTCTGAAAGGGAAAGGATAAAGGCATCGATTTCTGCGATGTTTTCGGTCACTAAAAGAATCGAATCAAGTTGTAAAAGGGTTAAAATTTCTTGTGCTAAAACACCACCAAAAGTAAAGTATGCGGTGTGCCATGTTGGAAGTGTTTGTTGGTATTGATGGGTAATTTGCTGATTCATAAATAAGCCCGTTCCAGTCGGTAGTAGAATTTTTTGACCGTCGAGTGTGATTTCACCTGCACCGGATTTGGTGTGGATCCAGTGAATGTATGGATAGCCTTCCGGACGTACAATATCTTCTTGTTCGCAATCGTAACCGATGCTATCAACAAATAATGGTAATCGTTTATCAGGATGGTCAAATAAATAGCGCATCAGAAAACCTCGTTTCAAATCGTATAATTTTTCGCTCAAATAATGAGATTGTTCTTTTAGTATAGGGCGTCTTATAATGGATGTAAAGATAAAATAATGAAGGAAAAGGGGATTTTTACTCATGGAAAATAGAAAAAGAATCAATGATCAGTGGTTTTTTCATTCGTCATATGAGAAGAATTTAGAAGCGAGTACCGATTTTTCAAATTTTGAAGCGATTCAGTTACCACACAATACGGTGAATTTACCGTACCAGTATTTTGACGAGAAAAGTTATCAAAAAGAAACGTGTTATTTTAGAAAAATTACGATTGATCCAATGGTGCGTAATTTCCTCCGTTTTGAAGGAGTAATGGCGGTTGCTGAAGTTTATTTGAATGGTGAACATGTCTTTACGCACAAAGGCGGCTATACACCGTTTGAAGTTGAACTGCCAAATACGCAAGAAGAGCATCTTTTAGCTGTTGTCGTTGATGGTTCTGAACGAGAGGATGTACCACCTTTTGGAGGAGCAATTGATTACTTAACATACAGTGGAATTTATCGTGATGTTTTTTTAATTGAACGTCATGGCATGTTTATTGAAGAGCCCTTCTTTAAAATTCAAAATCAAAAAGAAAATACTTATACAGCAGAATTGGCTTTTAATGTTCAAGAATCAGGAACACTGCAAATCTTATTAACCGGCGAAGATTTGGCGATTGAAGGGATGCTTGAAGCAACAACGGGTGCCAATACGTTTATTTTCCCTGAAATGACCGTTAATGAATGGTCACCAGAAAAACCTAATTTGTATGATTTAGTCATTTTAGAAGAGGAAGATATTTTGTATCAACAAAAAGTCGGCTTCCGTCGTGCTGAATTTACGAAAGACGGGTTTTATTTGAATGGTGAAAATTATCCGATTATTGGACTGAATCGCCATCAAGATTACCCTTATGTCGGTTATGCAATGCCTGAGGAATGGCAAGTTGAAGATGTGAATGTTTTGAAGTATCAGTTGGGGTTAAATCTGGTACGGACTTCTCATTACCCACAAAGTCCAGCCTTTATTGCAGCCTGTGATGAAATCGGCTTGTTGGTTTTTGAAGAAATTCCTGGTTGGCAACACATTGGCGAAGGGGAATGGCAAGATGTCTTATTACAAAACGTCCGCGAAATGGTTGTCCGTGATCGGAATCATCCAAGTGTTATTTTATGGGGTGTACGTGTCAATGAATCTGATGACCACCATGAGCTTTATACAAAAACGAATGCTTTATGTCGCGAACTTGAT
>DXBN01000042.1 GCA_019116505.1 Candidatus Enterococcus avicola
AGATAATGTGAAATTAGTCACATTAATTTTTACGTTTAATTTTTTCAATCTATCGTTTTCACGAAAAAAGAAGTATAATACTAAGTAAATAAAAAAGAATGAGGAGAAAATGAATGAGTCGTGAAGAACTGAATAAATCAGTCTTAAATGCCGCTAAAATCATTGATTTAATTAGTCAAAATGAAGGTCTCGGTATTTCAGAAATTGCAAAACAATTAAATTTACCCAAAACAAGTGCCTTTCGTTTATTAAAAACGTTGGAGTCAGCTGGACTTCTCATCCAAGATTGTGAAGAAAATTATTATTTGAGTTATAAGTTTCTTAGCTATCAAGTCGGTGTAAATGCCGATCAAAATTTAATCCATAAATGTCTGCCTATCCTTAAAAACCTATCACAATTAACTGGCGAGACTGTCAACTTGACCGTCCATCGAGCAGATAAAATGTATAACATTTATTCAGAAATCGGCGAATTTTATGCCCTTCAATCGAATCTCGCCCCAGAGTCTGATCTGTATTGTTCTAGTTCTGGAAAAGTTGTGCTCAGCTATATGAACAACGAACAACTACAGTCTTACTTCAAACAAAAATTGCTGCCAAGAACGATTCATACGATTACAAATTATGAAGTCTTTCTGAAAGAAAAGAAAAAAATCTTATCCACTGGAATTTCTTATGACAGAGAGGAATATGAATACGGTCTAACGTGCTTATCAGTTCCTGTATTAGAACAAAACGTACTAATTGCTACGATAGGGATCTCTGGCCCCACCACACGCCTTGCATATAAGAATTTCGAGAAAATTGAACAATTACTCTTAAATGAAGTCGCTAAAATTAATTCCTAACTCAAATGACATCAAATATCTTAGACTACTTCATACGAATCTATCGTATGACTTAACATCATCTCACCTTAATGTGTATGCTAAAATAAACAGACAACATTAAATAGAAAAGAGGAAAACAGATGCCGATTATCAATATTCAAATGCTTGAAGGTCGCACACCTGAGCAAAAAGAGCAACTAATTAAAGAAGTAACCGATGCCGTTGTTCGTACAACTGGCGCTCGAAAAGAAGCCGTAACAATTATTATTAACGATATGAAAAAAGAAAATTACGGCCATAGTGACGAAATATTAAAATAGTAAAAAAACGAGGACCGCATTGTATCAGCTGTCCTCGTTTTTTTAGATTTCTCTCGTTTCGTTTGCTAACCATTTCTTTTCATCTTCAGATAAAGAAGGTGCTAACACTTCATAAACCGTTTGGTGGTAGCTATTTAACCAATCTTTCTCACTAGCAGTTAACATACTTACATCAATTCCTGCTAAATCAATTGGACAATATGTCATTGTCTCAAATTCCATAAATTGACCAAATTCTGTTTTTTCAGCTTCTGCGACAACTAACATATTCTCAATTCGAATACCATACTGGCCTTCTAAATATATCCCAGGCTCATTCGTTAAAATCATCCCTTGTTCTAAAACGATTGGATTCAAATCCGTACGAATACTTTGTGGTCCTTCATGTACATTTAAGAAGAAACCAACACCATGGCCGGTCCCGCATTTATAGTCAATTCCATGTTGCCAAATAGGCTGTCTCGCTAAAACATCTAAATGTGCGCCTGTTGCACCATGTAAAAACTTGACTCGACTCAAGGCGATAAAACCTTGTAAAACTAATGTATAATCTCTTTTTTGTCGTTCGGTTACTTCACCTAAAACGATTGTCCTTGTAATATCTGTTGTTCCATCTAAATATTGACCACCTGAATCAACTAAGAAAAAACCTTTATTTTCCAACTGATATTGAGTGTCCTCAGTTGCTTTATAGTGCATCAAAGCAGCATGATCTTTGTAACCGGCAATTGTATCAAAACTTGGTCCAACAAAATTTTCTTGCTCGTTTCTGAATGCTTCTAATTGATTTTCAGCATCAATTTCCGTGATTGTCTCTGTCGCGATATTTTCTTTCATCCATTTAATAAATTTCACCATCGCGACACCATCACGAATTAAAGCATTTTTCATATTTTGAATTTCTATTGGATTTTTAACAGCTTTTAAGCGTGTTGTAACATTTGATGATTCCATTTTCTTGACTGCTGCGGGAATAGCGGCTTCCAATAATACATTCGTCTTCTCAGCATCAAAAGTAATGATTTGACCAGCTGATAGTTGACTTAAGACATCATACACTGCTCGATAATCGTCAATTTTAATACCTGATGCTTCTAATCCAATTTTCACATCATGCGGAACTTTTTTAGAATCAACAAACAAATAGCACACTTCTTGAGTTACTATAACATTTGCAATAACTACTGGGTTATTCGGCACATCACTGCCACGAATATTTAACAACCAAGCAATATCGTCTAGCGAACTTAGTAGATAATGCGAAACTTTATTTTCATGCATATAAGCACGTACTTCTTTTAATTTTTCGACAACTGATTTCCCAGCATATTGCAGATCATGTAAAAATAGTGGGGTTTGTGGTAATTCAGGTCGATCTGTCCACAAAACATCTAAGAAATCGTTCTCAATATTCAAACCAATATTTTTTTTCGCAAAATCTTTTTTCATCCGTTCAACTAAATGAACCGAAAACGTTTCACCGTAGAAGCCAACCGTACTTCCTTCTTCAAGCGTTTGCGCCAACCATTCAGAATAAAAAGGAACCCCTGGATCCATCATACGAAATAATTGGATACCAGAATCTCTAAGCTGTTCTTCTGCCTGAATATAATAGCGGCCATCCGTCCATAAACCGGCATCATCCAATGTAACCACAACGGTTCCAGCCGATCCGGTAAATCCTGATAGCCACTCTCGACCTTTCCAATGTTTGGCAACATATTCGCTTTGATGGGCATCAAAGCTTGAAACAATGTATGCATCCATTTGGTTTTCTTTCATCAATTCTCTTAGTTTTTCAATTCGTTTACTGATCTGCACTTCACTAGCCTCCAACATTTCAAGTTACTTCTATCATACATTAAGAATATCCAGATAAAATAGCTATTTTTCTACTTTTATATAATTATTTTATCAAGATTACATAAAACGCTATTAGCCAACAAATTTAGCGGCTAATAGCGTTCTGTTTTTTTAGTTATATTTCGGTAAATAATTACCATGGGCCTCAATTAAATCATCGACCAAATTACGAATATCATCAATCGATAATTCTGAATTTGTATGCGGATCCATTAATGCAGCTTGGTAAATCTTGTCTTTGCTTAATGTTAATGCGGCTTCCACTGTTAATTGTTGTACATTAATATTTGTGCGATTTAGCGCAGCTAGTTGTGTTGGCAAATCACCGACATAGGTTGGCTGAATCCCATTTTTATCGACTAAACATGGAACTTCAACACAACTATCCGTTGGTAGATTCGTAATTAAACCAGTATTCATTACATTTCCTGCAATCATTGTTGGATTGCCAGTCACAATCGCATCCATAATATAAGAAGCATATTCACGGCTTCTAGTGTGCGTTAATTGACCGTTATGTACAATCTCATCACGTTGTTTTTCCCACCCAGAAATTTGTGCGACACAACGACTTAAATACTCATCAATCGGAATACCAAATCGCTCAATTAATTCAGGGTATTTTGACTTAATAAAATAGGGATGATACTCCGCATTATGCTCACTTGACTCTGTAATGTAATAGCCAAAGTTTCGCATCAATTCAAAACGAACGGCATCGTTATGTGGCATTGGTTTTGCCAACGCTTTTTCTTTAATGACAGGATAGAAGTCCTCACCTTTATAGTTAATCTCAAGAAGCCAAGCCATATGATTAATGCCCGCAATTTTCCACTGAAAATCATTTAAATCGTACGCTTCACTAATTCCTAAGTTCTGAAGTAAATCGGGTACACAAACTTGAACACTGTGACATAACCCTACGGTTTTAATATTTGTACCTTTTGCAACAGCCATCGTTAACATCGCCATTGGATTTGTGTAATTCAATAATAAGGCATTGGGACAAACTTCTTCCATCTCTCTAGCAAAAGCCAACATGACTGGAATTGTCCGTAACGCACGGAATATACCACCAATACCCAATGTATCTGCAATTGTTTGCTTCAATCCATATTTTTTAGGAATTTCAAAATCAATCACCGTTGAAGGTTCATAACCACCCACTTGAATCGCATTTATGACAAAATCAGCACCTCTTAATGCTTCCTTGCGATTGTAATAAGAAGTAATCGTTGCGCGGTTTTGATTTGAATTTTTATTAATATTTTTTAACATTAATTCAGATTCTCGTAAACGATCTTCATCAATATCATACAAAGCGATATCTGCCTGTTGTAAACTAGGTGTCAACATCGCATCCCCTAAAACATTTTTTGCAAAGACCGTACTTCCTGCACCAATAAAAGTAATTTTAACCATTGAATTGCCTCCCATTCAAATTTCATATCTAAATAAATCATAAAGGAAACGTTCTCATTTAGATATAACACTTTTTTAGGTCTCTATCGCTATTTTTTAGATTCTTTCGCTTTTTTTCGATATTCAAGTGGACTGACACCATGATAGTTTTTAAAAGCTCGTGAAAACGTCAAAGGATTTTCATAGCCTACTAGATAAGCAATTTCCTTTACACTTTTATTACTACGTTGTAACAAATTAACACTTTCTTGCATTCGAAAAAATCGTAAATAATCATTTGGTGTCATTCCCATTTCTTGTTTAATCACTTGACTAAAGTAAGATTTGTTCAAACCGAACGATTGTGCAATTTCCGAAATTTTTAAATCCGGTTTGCGATAATAATGTTTAACATATGTGACAAAAGAATAGCTGTACCTTCTTTGCTCTTCATCCGATAAGTCATTTTTAGAAACTTCAGAATGAAAGACACTTAATATATCATATAAATATTGTTGAATTAACAATTGATTGCTATTTGATAATAAATTCGGACTAAAAATATGCTTAAACCGTTCAAAAACAAGAGCTTCGTTCTTTGCTTCTCCGACATGACTGAGCGAATCAATTTTTAAATATCTAAGAACTTCTTCGACTTTATTACCATTAAATCCAATCCAATAGTATTCCCAGGGCGTATCCGCACTAGCTTCATAATCAGTCACCACTGACGGTCGCAATAGAAAAAAATCACCTTTACTTAATTCATATTTGGTTCCTTCGACCGTGAATGTACCTGACCCATCCACAATAAAATGTAAAATATAGTCTTCACGAATACTTGGACCAAACTGATGAGAGGGTGCACATTTTTGATGACCAATATTATACAAGTATAAATCATCAAAAAAAGACTTCTCAAAAAAATATTCTTCCATCCCATCCTCCACGTTTATTAAAAAAAGGAAGCAACCGCCGTCACTCCCCCTTTTCGCTTAATTGTTATTCGTTACTAAACATTAACATTTTTAGCACGAATGACTCTCTGAATACTTATCTCCAAAAATCATCTTTAATCGAAATTGGCAAGTGGCGTTTATGTCCGCCTTTTTTCCACCAATTTTCAATTGTTTCTTGCGCTTCCTTTGGAACAGTTTTACCTTCTAAATAATCATCGATATCGGTGTATGATACGCCTAATACCGTTTCGTCTGCCACCATTGGTCGATTTTCTTCCAAATCAGCTACCGGAACTTTTAAGTATAAACTAGCTGGTGCTTCAAGTGCTTTTAAAACTTCACGTCCTTGACGTTTATTTAAGGTCGCAATCGGAATTATATCGGCTGCACCATCACCAAATTTTGTAAAGAAGCCAGTTAGGTTCTCAGCTGCATGATCCGTTCCTAAAACAGCACCTTGATGTGCTCCAGCAATCGCATATTGCGTGACCATCCGTTGACGTGCTTTAATATTGCCTTTATTGTAATCCGTTACTTCAATACCAATGGCAGTTAATTCAGCTACTTGTGCATCGACAGCCGGTTTGATATCGACCGTAATTTGACTATCTGCGTTAATAAAATCCATTGCGCGCTTCGCATCTTCTTCATCGTTTTGTTTGCCATAGGGTAAACGAACTGCGATGAAATAGTAGTCCGAGTCATTGGTTTCTTGACGCATTTCTTCCATCGTAAGTTGTGCTAGGCGACCAACCAGTGTTGAATCTTGACCACCACTAATCCCTAAGACAAAGGTTTTAATAAAAGGATGGGCCTTCAAATAGTCCTTCATAAATTCAATACTTTGACGAATAGCAACTTCGGGATCAATGGTTGGTTCAACACCTAATTTTTCAATAATTTCAGTTTGTAAAGTCATGATCTTATCTCCTTATCCGTGCATTTCTCGAACGCGTTTGCGCACATCCTCTAATGTTTTCATTTTGTGATTCCAACATTCCGTTGATAAATCAACTGGATATGGTTGTGGATTTAAATCACGTTTATACTCTTCCCAAAGTGCATCAAGAGATTCATGGCAATAGGCTTTAATCTCTCCTAGTGACGGCAATTGATAGACTAATTTCCCTTCAACAAAAATATCTTGAAGTACTGGGCGTGCATGGAATTCAGACACCGTTTTACTAATATAAGTATGAACCGGATGGAACATATAAATACTTTCTTCTTTACGAGGATCTTCATTCCATAAAGTCACGTAATCCCCTTCAGACTTCCCATCTTTTTTACGCGTGATCCGCCAAACTTGTTTTTTACCTGGTGTTGATACTTTTTCTGCATTGCCAGAAAGTTTAATGGTATCAATCATCTCGCCATTTTCGTCTTCAATGGACACTAATTTATAAACGCCACCTAAAGCCGGTTGATCGTAAGCGGTAATTAATTTGGTACCGACACCCCAAACATCAATTTTTGCTTTTTGCATTTTTAAACTTAGAATCGTATTTTCATCTAAATCATTTGAGGCATAAATTTTAGCATTGTGGAACCCTGCATCATCTAGTTGTTCACGAACCTTCTTAGAAATATAAGCCATATCTCCACTATCAATCCGAACACCTAAGAAATTAATTTGATCGCCCAACTCTTTTGCGACACGAATCGCTGTCGGTACACCTAATTTTAAAGTGTCATACGTATCAACTAAAAAGACACAATCCTTGTGCGTTTTTGCGTAAGCCATAAATGCATCATAATCATTGCCATAAGACTGAACCAATGAATGCGCATGCGTCCCACTAGCTGGGATCCCAAAAATTTTACCTGCACGCACATTACTTGTCGCATCGGCTCCACCAATAAAGGCCGCACGAGTTCCCCAAATCGCTGCATCCATTTCTTGCGCCCGGCGTGAACCAAATTCTAATAATGGATCGCTTCCAATCACGGATTTAATGCGAGCCGCTTTGGTTGCGATCAATGTTTGGAAATTAACAATATTTAATAATGCCGTTTCAATCAATTGTGCTTGCGCTAAAGGCCCTTCTACTTGAATAATTGGTTCATTGCTAAAAACCAAGTCGCCTTCAAGTGCCGAACGAATCGTACAGCTAAATTCAAAATCAGCTAAATACGATAAAAATTCTTCCGGATATTCTCCTAGATCACGTAAGTAGGACAAGTCCGTCTCAGTGAAATGTAATTTTTCTAAATAATCTACGAGACGTTCCAATCCAGCAAAAATCGCATAGCCATTTTTAAATGGCATCTCTCTAAAATAACATTCAAAGACGGAATGCGTATCCGCTCGACCCAGTGCCCAGTACGTATACATCATATTAATTTGGTATAAATCGGTATGCAGCGTTAAACTATCATCCTTATATAATTTATCCATGTTCAATAACTCCTCTTCTCTATTTACTTCTCTATTATATCAAAAAAAATGCATGAAGGTTTAAAATTAAATGAAAAAGCAGTATAAAAGAGGTATTCTATCATAGTAACATTAAATTGTTGTATAATATTTGGTGTTGATGGAAAAATCTCATAGAGATTTTCTTTCGGCACTTTTTTTATTTTTCCAAACAAAAAGAGGCCTCAAACTGATAAAATGTAGTCGACTAAAACAAACACAAATCAGGAGTGAAGCCTCATGGACAATAATACTAGAAAAATGCTTGGATTAACAGATGAAAATATTACTTTTCCAGAAGATTGGTTGGAGGATGTGAAAATAAAAGGTGTCACTGCTCAATTAATTAATGGCTCCTTGACTTATAAGCCAACTCATTGTGAGAAATGCGGGAGAAAAAATCAAGGTGAAATCGTTAAGAACGGAACAAAAACCACTCGTACTCAAATGGCTTTATTCCGTAACACGTTAACCTATTTAGAGCTGAAACGCTCACGGTTTCTTTGTCGTAATTGCGGACAAACCTTCATGGCACAAACCCCAATTGTCGCACGTCATGATCATTTGGCAAAGGAGTTGAAATATCAAATTCTTTTAGAATTAGCTCAAGTTAGTTCTCGTAAGTCGATTGCCCAGCGATACTTTGTATCGGATATCACTGTTTTAAGAATTCAAGAAGAACTGGCAAAAACGTATCATAAAAGCTATCAAACGATACCACAGGTTCTTTGTGTCGATGAATTCAAATCAATGAAGTCTTGCGAAGGCGCAATGAGCTTTATCTGTGTTGATGGAACAAATAACCGCTTATTTGAGGTACTAGAAGACCGTAGGCTTGATAAACTCGTTCAATACTTCATGCGTTTCCCCAGAAAAGCTCGTCTGGGAGTGCGTTATTTAGTGATGGACATGAACGCTAGTTATCAACAATTGATTAAGATTATCTTTCCAAATGCTTAGATTGTGACCGATCGATTTCATATCGTCCAACAGATCACGCGCTCATTGAATCAATTAAGAATTAAAAAAATGAATGCTTTCAATACTTCAAATCCGGAGGATAAGAAAAAATACCGTCGATTAAAACGGTATTGGAAACTGATTCTAAAAGATTCTGATTCTCTAGATAATCGACAACCTGCCTATCATTCCATGTTCAAGCGACACCTCTATGCGCAGGATATTATCGACGAGCTCTTAAGCTATGATTCTCAGTTAAAGCTTGCCTACGAAGCGGTTCAATTGCTCCACTATTATCGGAAAAAGAAGGATACAGATGGATTTTTCTCTACGATTCAAACATTGGATAAGACTCTTCCGCAATGGTTTCGAAAGAAATTATATTTCTTAAAGAAATACAAGCAAGGGGTTCAAAATGCTTTTGAGCTTCGTTATTCTAACGGTGTCACCGAGGGCTTGAATAATAAAATTAAATTAATTAAACGCGTTTCCTATGGTTATCGCAACTTCTATCATTTAAGAGATCGAATCTACATCATACAGGGATTAATTTTCGCCCCCACTGAAGCTTGATATGGATAACTAACAAACCATTTGAAGCTAGCAATAGCGAACCGAAGAAAAATACCTTGTTCCCGCTGCGTCAAAAGACGAAATGTGAATTACTCTGGTTTAGTGCTTTAGCACTTAACTAGAGTTTGAAGCTTTCGAGCTGAGAGACTACAGGCTCGAAGCGGTCTCGCAGCTTTTGTCAACAAGGTGATTTTTCGCAGGGGAGCGGGAGGCTCCGCCCCTCTTTACTAATGTCAAAAAAATCGATAGAGAAACAATTTCCTCTACCGATTCTGACGATTATTTTTACTCATTTTGGGTCCATCAACAAAATTTGACGAACAACCTTTTTAATTTGATAATTCGCGTCTATTCATAAATTTCAATAGGACGGAAGCGACAGCGGCCGTGGCTAGACCCGCAACGATTGCTTCAGGTACACCTTGTACGAAGATTACCGAAATAATAGCTGCATAGACGGCATCACCAGCCTCACCTAATACTTGTGCGTATTCTGGTTTGAATAAGAAAAAGATAAAATTCATCACTAAAATCGTATTCACTAAACCACCAACGAGTCCAGCTAAGAAAAGACCAAATGTTTTTCCAGCATTTTTAAAGAATTTTTTACTCCCTTTATAAACAAAATACGGAACAATCCC
>DXBN01000043.1 GCA_019116505.1 Candidatus Enterococcus avicola
ACCATTCAAAATGAGCTTGTTTCTTCTTCAATATAGCCAACTTTTCGAACTTTGTATTTTAATTAATGGAACACATAAAGTACTAGATCTCCCCTGGACTTACACATGTGTTGATTAACCAAAATTCACCAAAAAGACTTACTCAAATATCAAGTACTCCGTGTATAGTTGCTTTTGGTTCGCTTTGAATTGAACCACTTCTATACCATTATCGAGATGCCTTGAATAATTCATCGAAAGCGGACCGGAAATGATCCAGTGAATATGGAGTTTTTCAATCCTTTATTACCTGCACGTAATTCAATAAAATGGTTAATCAACAGACGTTTTATTTCTCCAAAAAAAACGCAAACCAATAGGTAATCGGTTTGCGCTGTTTCATTATGATCCCATTTTTCTACGGGCACTGCTAACTTTTTTTGCTTGTTGGCTTTGCATTTTTTTAGCAGATTGTGCTGGATTGCCTTTTGCGTTGTTATCAGCAGTTTGGTTCTTCTTCGCTTCTAACTGTTGTTGTATCACTTCTTTTAAGCTTATCTTTTTCTTTGGCGCTTCGTGTTCATTTGTTTCATTGTTTTCAGTCATTTAAAATCCTCCTTACTATTGAATAATGATTGATTTTACTTCTCTCTAGTATAACCGAAATTCGATGACTACTGGGGATTTTCTAAAATTAATTAAAAAACCTATAGTTTTTCTATTTTATCAGTCAATTCACATACGGAAATAGCATACGATTAGTCCCTAGACCATAATGCGTTCAATTTGAACAATTAAAACATAAATCATGACCTATATGATGACAAGAGTCCTTTTTTATATAGGAATGCAACGATTTTCCTTTCTAATAATAACTGTTTTTGCAAGTTCTTGAAAAGTGTTCAAAAGTAACCTCCACAAATTAATGAAAGATGAAAAAAATCACCGAACAATTGGCAAGCTCTCTCAAACAACAATCGTTGGTATTAAAATAAAGCCAGAGAATTAAATAATGTATCGACAATTTTAACTGTATTTCTACTTTGAAGTATAGGTGCTACAGGCTGAAGGTCAATAATCCTGAGTTTCAACTCTCCCTGCCCCTTTCCTTCACAGCAAGTCACATTCCTGTACATGATAATTTTCATATTGTAAAGTAATTGATGAAATGTAGTAAGTAGAGGAAGTGGAATCATGTTAAAAAATGCTTTAGGACGTTTTCGTTTGATTGGTATATTGGAAGGCATTTCACTACTGATCCTATTGTTTATCGCAATGCCATTAAAGTATTGGTTCGGTATGAAGAGTGCAGTAACAATCGTCGGAACACTTCATGGCTATATATTTCTAGCTTATATCGCAGCAATTGTATATACGATGATTAAGGTGAAATGGCCGTTTAGGTTTACGATTGGTGCCCTTCTTTCAGCATTTATCCCCTTTGGCAATTTCATTTTGGACAGACGACTCAAAAACTTGAAAACGAACTAAAAATATATTTATATGTTGAACTAATGATTCTATATAATCTCCAGCAAAGGCATCCCCGAGCGTTGTTGAGAGGATTCTTTATGCCAACATATTATAGTATAATAGATTCTGTCAAAAAAAAGCGAAGCCCATTTCAATAAAAGGGGCTTCGCTTTTTTTAATTTGCTTACGCAAGCCTATTTACTCTTTTATCTCAATTACTGTTGAATTATTTCCGGTTCACCCTAAAAATGAAGATTAAGAATAATAAGCAATCCCCTACCTTATTTTTCCAACAAATGGTTTATTTTCAGTATTATGATTAGATTATTGAAAGCCAGCTTTATACAAATTAATTAGATTTAAATAAAATTCTTGTTAATGGTAACTTTTTGCTTTATTATAGAAAAATGTTATGGAGTAATCCGTAATTAATGATACTTAAGGAGAGTGGTATGATGAGGAATTATACAAAAGAAGACATTCGCAAATTTGTAGGAGAAGAAAATGTGAATTTCGTTCGACTTCAATTCACAGATATTTTAGGTATGATCAAAAACGTGGAAATTCCCATCAGCCAGCTCGATAAGGCGCTTAACAATAAAATGATGTTCGACGGCTCTTCAATTGAAGGATTTGTGCGTATCGAGGAATCCGATATGTACCTCATACCAGATCTTAACACATGGATGGTGTTCCCTTGGCCCTCAGGAAAAGGAAGGGTAGCACGTCTTATCTGTGATATTTCTCTTGCCAATGGTTCTCCGTTTACAGGTGATCCTCGTGGCAATTTAAAACGTGTATTGACAGAAATGAAGGAGCTTGGATTTACTGATTTCAATCTGGGACCAGAACCAGAATTCTTCTTATTCAAGCTCGATGAAAATATGCAACCGACAATGGAATTGAATGACAACGGCGGCTATTTCGATCTTGCACCAATGGACCTTGGAGAAAACTGTCGACGAGATATCGTCTTGGAGTTAGAGGAAATGGGCTTCGAGGTTGAAGCATCGCACCATGAGTGCGCTCCAGGACAACACGAAATCGACTTTAAATATGCGGATGTTCTTACCGCTTGTGACAACATTCAAACATTCAAACTCGTCGTCAAAACAATTGCTCGTAAACATGGCTTGCACGCAACGTTCATGCCAAAACCCCTTTTCGGTGTCAGCGGATCAGGTATGCATTGTAATGTTTCCCTATTCAAAGACGGTGAAAATGCCTTTGTTGACGAAAATGGTGAATTACAATTAAGTACAACAGCATATCAGTTCATGGCTGGCGTTCTCGAACATGTTCCTGGATTTACAGCAATTACAAATCCAACAGTTAACTCTTATAAGCGACTTGTTCCCGGCTACGAAGCGCCCTGTTACATCGCCTGGTCTGCCCAAAACCGCAGCCCTCTTATCCGAATTCCAGCATCTCGGGGAATAAGCACTCGCATCGAAGTCCGTTCCGTCGACTCGGCTGCAAACCCATATCTTGCAATGGCGGCTATATTAAAAGCAGGTTTAAATGGCATTAAACGTGAACTCGAACCGCCAATGCCAGTCGACCGCAATATTTACGAAATGAAACCTTTCGAACTTCAAGAATTAGGTATCGGGACACTACCTACTGACCTTGACCATGCACTCATCGCGCTAGGTAAGGATGAAATTATCCAAGAAGCTCTTGGCAATCACATTTTCACAAACTTTATGGCAGAGAAAAAATTAGAATGGGAAAGTTACCGAATTACCGTACACCCTTGGGAAGTTGAACGTTATATGAAGATCTATTGATAAAAAGGTCTCGTAAGAAGATAACAGACTTTTAAACCATTGAAACTTCGATACCCCCGATTCGGTAATATGGGATACTCACCATTCAATGCCTCTCTTTGCGTGTTTGTACAGTAGATGCTATCGACACATAGGAATAAGCAAAAAGAGTCCACGAAAGCTCTTTTTGCTTATTTTTTAATTATTTGTATAACAAAAAGTAGTTATTAAACTCAAAAGGAAATGGAATCAGATTTTATACGTTTTGCCAATCACTATTAAATATTTTGACATACTACCTAAATTGTTGTAAATTATTAAAGTGCGAACGTTTCAAACTAAACGAATGATATTATTCGGATTTCGAGGTGCTATCTATGGAAAACGTATTTGATTACGAAGATATCCAGCTGATTCCTGCAAATTGTGTGGTAAATAGTCGTTCTGAGTGTGACACTTCTATACTACTTGGCGGACATACATTTAAAATTCCAGTTGTACCAGCAAATATGCAAACAATTATTGATGAAAGTATCGCTATCCAATTAGCTGAAAGTGGTTACTTCTATATTATGCATCGTTTTAACCCAGAAAAACGAGCAAACTTTGTTAAAGACATGCAATCACGTAGTTTAATCGCTTCTATTAGCGTTGGTGTTAAAGATGAGGACTACACTTTTATTGTACAACTAGCTGCTGACGAACTTACACCTGAATTCATCACAATCGACATTGCTCATGGACATTCCAATGCAGTCATTAATATGATTCAACATATTAAAAAGCATCTGCCTGAAAGCTTTGTCATCGCTGGTAACGTTGGCACACCAGAAGCCGTACGCGAACTTGAAAATGCCGGGGCAGATGCTACGAAAGTTGGTATTGGACCTGGTAAAGTATGTATTACAAAAATAAAAACAGGCTTCGGTACAGGCGGTTGGCAGTTAGCTGCACTACGTTGGTGTGCGAAAGCAGCTACTAAACCTATCATCGCAGACGGCGGCATACGTACACACGGTGACATTGCTAAATCGGTACGTTTCGGTGCTTCAATGGTCATGATCGGTTCTCTATTTGCTGGACACGAAGAATCTCCCGGTCAAACAATTGAAAAAGATGGACAACGTTTCAAAGAATACTTTGGATCAGCCTCTGAATTCCAAAAGGGCGAAAAGAAAAACGTTGAAGGTAAAAAAATGTACGTCGAATATAAAGGTCCACTAATGGACACTTTAGACGAAATGCAACAAGATTTACAATCGTCCATCTCCTATGCTGGCGGTAGCAAACTTGAAGCCATCCGAACAGTGGATTATGTCATTGTAAAAAACTCCATTTTTAATGGAGATAAAGTGTACTGAAAATTTATAGCTATTAAAAATCCAATCAAGATATTTTATATCTTGATTGGATTTTCTATTTAGGGAGATCTTAATTGAATGAAAACAACATCAAGATTATTACTGACAGCTCAGTATTTTCATTTTAACTTCCATGATAAAACAAGTTCTAAATGCGTTTTACGTATTTCAGAGTATTCAATCCACTTCGCGCATCTTTTAACAACAGCCTCATTTGTACCCTCGCACTTAATATTACTTATTACAAAAAAATCGAAACTGCACTATACATCAATAAC
>DXBN01000044.1 GCA_019116505.1 Candidatus Enterococcus avicola
GAATATGAAGCTGAACGAGCAGCTTAAATCTTATTTTACCAAATGCGGTCACATTAATGCAAGTTTTTACGAAGGAAAAGCTTGCATTAATGTGAGCCTAAGGTTTAGGACATTTTACCTTTCGCTTGACACAACTACAAAAAATAAAAATAGTCATTTTTCCACCTACAATACATGATTATTTGAGTTTCCTCATTTTTATAAAAATCCTCTTAAATCGTGCCCTCTAGGCATTTCATTTATTTATATTTTCGCTTTTTTTTCACATTTCCTTTAAAATAATCGTTATTCACAAGATTAAAGCAATGTTTCTCATGATAATCTCAGTTATTTTTTAATATTTTCGTTTTCAATAAAAAAATCGTTTGCAGAAATTTTATTCAAGAAAAATAAATTTTTTCATGAACTAACCTCTTTGCATTTTTAACTAGCAAAGAATTTAGTTGATTCGTATCATAAATAATGTCCATTTTCTATTTTTTTAAGTTGACCTATTTAACTTTATCCAATTCCACCCGATAATCTTCTTGTAAAAAATAAAACTTTAAACAATCCAACGGTTTATTTTAAGGCTTGTATTAAACGATAAGGAAGAAATAGAATGAAAAAAAAGCAAAAGAGTATCGCCTTTTACCTCGGTTTACTTTTAACAATCCTTGCCTTTACACCTGTAATTGCGATGATTATTAGTTCTTTAACCGTGTCAAATAATTTATTAATCGAACGAAACGAAGCGTCTCAACGCAGTGCTTCGAAGACCATTCTTCAAGTTAAGGAATCCGTTTATACTACAGTAGAAAATAAACTTGATGAACTAATCACCTTACCTATGTTCTCTGAAAAGTTTGATTTAAATAAAATGCATGAACTGATGGCTATATCAATTGCTGGTGATTCCTCTATTTCAGATGCAACCTTTAGTACGAGCGAAGGTGCATTCGTTACAGTTGGTGACGCCCCTGATGACTTTGACCCTACTTCGCGTCCGTGGTATATCGATGCCATGGCAAATAAGGGTGAAACCATTCGGACAACACCTTACTTAGATATTTCGCTAAACAGTTATGTTACAACCGTTGCTAAAGCCTTCCAAAATAAAGCGGGCCAATGGGGCGTAATTAGTGCGGATCTTTCTTACAGAAATGTAGATGATGTCGTTCAAAATCTTTCAGTTGGACGTACAGGTCAGATTTTTTTAGTTTCCACGGATGGTCTCATTATCAGTTCCAATGATGAAAAGTTAGTCGGACAATCCTTTGCTAATTTAGAAAACTTCTCAGAAATTAGCTCGAGTAAAAAAATGAGTGGTGAATTAAAAGATAGTAAGGATAGTGGTTCCTATTTATTTTTTGATAAAGGAGAAACTCCGAGTGAGTCTTTCGTCATCATTAGCATGGCAGGCGATGAATTCTCTAAAGAAAATACCGTTCTCTTCTTATCTGCAGCCGTTGTTTTTGTTATTATTTTGTTCTTTGTTATTATCATAAACATCTTCGCAATTTCGATAGTTCGCCAAATTGTCAATATTCTGAGTGATAAATTTGAACAAATCGGGCAAGGGAAATTAAATAAAATCCCACGTTTAACTGCTAAAGATACTGGACGCTTTACCGGTCATTCTTTAGCCAAACGTTTTGTTTATGGTGACGAAAATGGAAATGAAATTAATCGTTTAGTTGCACGCTATAATCACATGATTGAAGAGATTGGCAGTGTCATTTCACGTGTCACCAGTGAAAGTATTCATGTGGCAACTATGGCTGATTCATTACTTGAACTCTCTCACCAAACAAAGGCGGCAACAGAAGAAATTTCTGAAACAATTACAGGAATCGCTGATGTGACGAGTGCTGAAGCCCAAGAAACAGAAGCGAGTCTCAATAAAGTTCAACAATTGTCAACAATTATTAATCAATTGATGGATAATGTTTCGAATATGAACAATCAGTCAAAAGAATCCCTTGAAATTAACCAAGAGAGCATGAAGTTTATGGATCAGGTTGATTCAAACTGGCAACAAGAATTACAACAAATGAATAATCTTGTCGTCAATATGGATGGAATGAATACAAGTATTCAAGATATTAATAAAATCATTCAAGTCATTAACGAAATTTCCTATCAAACAAATTTACTCGCTCTAAATGCTTCAATTGAGGCTGCACGTGCCGGTGAATCTGGTAAGGGCTTTGCGGTCGTTGCAACAGAAATCCGTCAACTAGCCGAACAAAGTAAAAAATCTACTTTAGAGATTGAAAGTATTGTCGCAACCATCCAGAATCAATCAACCAATATGGTAACGAACACTATGTTATCCCTAGAAGGTGGCGAACGACAATCTAAATTGATTCAAGAAGCGATTACAGCTTCTAAAAATGTTTTAAAACGCAATAGCGCATCTATTAGTGAGATTTCCGAGATTCAACTTGCAACAAAAGAAATTGTCTCCATTCAAGATACTGTTTTAGAAAACCTTGAAAGTATCTCAGCTTCCACTGAAGAAAACGCTGCTGGAACTGAAGAAGTTTCTGCCAATTCGGAAGAAGTTTTAGCAACTATGGAGGAATTTACAGGCCATGTTAGTGAGTTACATAATCTAGCAGACGGACTAAAAAAGCTCGTTTCACATTTTAATATTGCAACAGAAGATTAAACCTAAAGACTATTTTTCGTTCAATTTTTATTGAATAAAAAATAGTCTTTTTACGTTACCTTTTTCGAATAAGTTTGCTCTTTAAAACATTTTTATTTAAACCGATAATAGAATATGTCAAGTTACTATTTAATAATTCACATCCCAAAGACTATGAATTAATTGAAAGGAAATTTTGGATTATGAAGAAAAAAACAAGAAAAAAAAGTATTAGCCTCACAGTGGTTTTAACATTATTAATGATTTCTTTACTCCCTATTTTAGCAATGTTTTTTACCTCTTTTAGAACCTCCACTAATTTATTAAAAGAGCGAAATAAAGTTAGCCAGGAAACTGGCACGCTTTCAGTATTAGAAGCAAAGGAAAATATTTTCATTGATACCTATGATAATATCGAAAAAATGATTAAACTACCTGTTTTCTCAAAAAAATTCGATCATAAAGAAATCACTAAAATGCTTCCTTATCTAGGAATTGACGATACAAATATGATTCAAATCATATTTGCTACGACAGATGGAGAATATAGTTCACTTAATCTTCAAAACAAAAATTTCGATCCTCGAACACGTATCTGGTATAAATTAGCAATGGAAAATAAAGGAAAGACTGTTCGAACAGATCCATATGAATCTTCTGACGGAACAGGTTATGTCAATACGGTTGCTCGCGCCTTTGTTAATGAAAAGGGAGAATGGGGCGTTTTAGGAATTGATGTTTCTTATGATCGTGTCAATAAACTCATCAAAACAACCACTGTTGGAAATACTGGAGTTATCTATCTAGTGTCTGATACCGGTATTGTTATTGGTTCTTCTGATGATAAAGCAATGGGAGCAGACCTTTCAAAGGAGAAATATTTTAAAGAAATCCAATCCTCAAAAAATAAAAATGGCTTCCTTGAATATTCAAATGAGGGGGATGATTCCGATATTTATTATGATAAAGGGACAACTGACAGCACGAGTTGGGCTTTTGTGCGAATTGATAAAAATGAATATAGCGCAGAACTACGCTCGCTACTAATCAACTCTGTTTTTGTATTACTTGTCATGGTGCTCTTAACTGTGTTGATTTCTTCTATTATTGTTTATATCATGAGAGCAATGATTCTTGTCTTTACAGACAAGTTTAATCAAATTGGACAAGGTAAATTGAACTTAATTACAGATACTTCTGAAATTCTAACAGCTAATAATAAAGAAAGTAAATTCAAAAAAAGACGATTCTCACTTAAAGCTTTGTCTGAAAATTTTGCATCACCTAAAGAAAATGGCCATGAAATTCAACGATTAGCTCAGCATTACAATGAAATGGTTCTTTCAATTCGCAAAATTATTCAACGCGTTCAAAGTGAAAGCAAACATGTTTCCTCTATGTCTGAATCCTTATTTGATTTATCGAAACAAACAAATAGTGCAACAGAAGAAGTCGCAGAAACAATTAGTGGAATTGCTGCTGTTACAAGTTCTCAGGCGCAAGAAACCGAAGCAAGCGTGACACAAGTTCATAACTTATCTGAAGTAATTACTGAATTACAAACGAATATTGTTTCAATGAACAAAGAATCGAAACAATCGATTACAATTAATCAACAAAGCATGGAAATCATGGATGAAGTCAATATTAACTGGAATAGTGAATTGAGCCATATGAGTGAATTGATGAGTAATATGAACGGTATGAATCATGATATCCAAAATATCAATAAAATTATTAATGTGATCAATGATATCTCATACCAAACCAATTTACTTGCTCTGAATGCTTCAATTGAAGCGGCGCGTGCTGGAGAGTCTGGTAAAGGATTTGCCGTTGTCGCAACCGAAATCCGTCAACTTGCAGAACAAAGTAAAAACTCTACAATTGAAATTGAGACAATTATTGCTAAAATTCAAACACAATCAAATCAAATGGTACAACAAACATCCCAATCGCTTTCTGGTGGTGAAAAACAATCGCAGCTCATTCAAGATGCTATTGTCTCTTCCTTGGAAGTTTTCGAACGGAATAATTCATTAATTTCCGGCGTCGAACAAGTCAAAGAAGCTATGGAACGCATGATTCAAATTCAAAGAAACGTCTCTGAAAACTTAGAGAATATCTCCGCTTCTACTGAAGAAAACGCAGCGGGGACACAAGAAGTTTCAGCGAATGCTGAGGAAGTTCTTGCAACGATGGAAGAATTCATTGGACACGTCGATGAGCTTCGAAGTATCTCAGTTGGTCTTAAAAAGCTTACTGATCAATTTGAAATGAATAATTAATTAAAAAGCTTTGGCAAAAATTGCCAAAGCTTTTTATAAAGAAAAATCTGTTATTTTAATATTTAATTCTATTAATTTCTCAAATGAATGATCCGATTAAGCATATTGTATGCTCGAATTTGAGCAAAGTAGAAAGGGTGAAACCATGAATCATTTCTTGAGAAAATTTTCAAAATTTAACAAACGAACTTCCCGTCGCGATAAAAGTATTATTCCTGTCATTATGACCATTTTAGTATTAAGTGCTCTTTTACCCATTTTGGCTATGCTTTTTTCTTCTATTCGTAGCTCTATGAATTTAATTGAAGAGCGAAACATGGCTTCACAACAAGTCAGTACTAAAACAGTTTTACAAGTTCAAAATGAATTGTTCAATGCCATTGATATCCGAATTGATGAAATGCTACAATTAAATTCTTTTAAAACAACATTTAATAAGGAAAATATCAAACACGATATCCAAACTTCAGCAATTGGTGATATGAATGTTAAACAACTTATTTTAGCAAATGAAAATGGTGAATATGTCACTTATAATCCCGTCCCCATCGACTATCACCCCTATTCACTTGATTGGTATACTAAAGCAATGGAATACGGTGGAAAATTTTATCGAACTGCTCCATATATCTTTGGTGAAAATAACGAACAATTAATTACCGTTGCAAAAGCCTTCCGTAATCGAAATGCAGAATGGAACGTTTTAGCAGTCAATGTCTCTTATAAAAATGTTGACAATGTCATTAAAAATCTAAGTGTCGGACGTACGGGACAAGTTTCTTTAATTTCCAGTACAGGAGCAATTATTAGTGCCTCTGACCGTAGCCAGATTGGTAAAAGTTTAAGTTCTGAAGTTTTTTTTCAAGAAATTTCGAATTCACCGGAACTGACAGGTTTCATTTCACTTAAAAATGCCCATCCAACCTTGTCTGGTTATTATTTTGACAAAGGTATGAAAAATAGCACGGATTGGGCTCTCGTTAGTCTAGGTAAAGATGAATATAACCCTGAAATCCAAAGTCTTGTTATTTCTTCTATCATTGTTTTAGTTGTCATGATGGCTATAATTATCTTTATTGCAATTGCATTAATCATATTTATTAAAGAGACTTTACTCATTTTAACAAAACGTTTTGAACAAATTAGTAGCGGACAACTCAAACATATTAATCGTTTAGTTGATACCAATGAAAATCGTTTCTCTTTTAAAAGTTGGGCTAAACGATCCGTCTATGGGAATCCGAATGGAAATGAAATTCAGCGATTAGTGGATAAATATAATCAAATGATTGATTCTGTCTGTGGGATAATGACTGGTGTCCAAATAGAAAGCGAGAATATTTCAACAATGTCAAATTCGTTGCTAGAACTATCTCAGCAGACAAACCTTGCAACGGAAGAAGCCGCAGAAATGATTACAGGTATTGCGAACGTAACTAGCACACAAGCTCAAGAAACAGAAGGTAGTGTAAATAGCGTACAGAATCTCTCATCCATCATTAATCATTTAATGACAAATATCTCAGAAATGAATCGACATTCACAAGAATCTCTAGGAATAAACGAAGAGAATATGAACATCATGGACCAAGTCAGTATCAATTGGCAGGATGAACTCTCTCATTTAGATGCCTTAACTTCCAATATGAATCAAATGAATACGAATATTCAAGATATTAATAAGATTATCCAGGTAATTAATGATATTTCCTACCAAACAAATCTGCTAGCCCTAAACGCCTCTATTGAAGCAGCTCGTGCAGGTGAATTCGGTCGTGGATTTGCCGTTGTCGCTTCTGAAATCCGTCAACTTGCAGAAAAAAGTAAACATTCAACACAAGAAATTGAAAATATTATTACTACAATTCAACAACAATCACAACGAATGCTTGAACAAACCACTGCTTCTTTAGAAGGAGGTGAAAAACAAGCCCAGTTAATCGGTAAAGCTGTTTCTTCTTCTTTAGAAGTATTTAAACGAAACCATTCCTTAGTTGACGGTGTAAAAGAAGTTCACCAAGCAACAGAACAAATTGTATCTATTCAACAAACAGTCTTAGATAATCTTGAAACAATTGCTGCTTCAACTCAAGAAAATGCGGCTGCTACCGAAGAAGTATCAGCAAACACGGAAGAAGTTTTAGCTATGATGGAAGAGTTTCTTGGTCACGTGGACCGTCTATCAACCATTTCCATTAAATTAAAAGAACAAGCTAATCAATTTACCTATGATAAAGTGAAGAAATAAAAAAGAAGCCCATGAAATCATTCTTAATTGATTTCATGGACTTCTTTCTTCTATAAAGTCATTCCTTAACCGGCACTAACAATCTTAGCCCATTTAATAAAACAACGATTGTACTTCCTTCATGGGCAAGCACACCGATACCAATGTCAATTTTACCGAAGAAATTTAATCCGACAAGTAATGCGACAATCAACATTGAAAAAACAATATTTTGCATCACGACTCGATCTAACTTCTTAGACACTTGATGCGCTGTTTTCAAACGGGTTAGGTCGTTTTTCATAATAACAGCGTCAGCCACATCGATTGCAACATCTGTACCGTCGCCCATCGCAAAGCCAATATCGGCTTTTACTAAAGCAGGCGCATCATTAATACCATCGCCAATCATGGTCGTCTTCCCATATTTTTGTTGCAATTCTTCAACAATTTTATATTTATTTTCCGGTAAAACATTGCCCTTAACTTCATCGATGCCTAGTAATTTAGCTACCGCCTCACCTGTTGATTGTGCATCACCAGTAATCATAACAGTTTGAATTTCTTGCTGATGTAAATAGTCAATCACATCTTTGGCATTTTCTTGTGGTAAATCCATCATCGCAAGATAACCCACTACAATTTCATTTTCACTAAAAAAAACAACATTTTTTCCTTTGCTCATTAGTTGATCTGCTTGTGCTAAAAGATCTTGGGACACATTTGAAAAGAAATCTTTTTTACCAATTTGGTAATGATTATTTTTAACCGTTGCGACGAGCCCTTTACCAATTTCATTATGAACATCGATTTCGATTGGTTGAACTTCTTTAAAATGATTCAAAATCGCTTTTGCTAATGGATGGTTAGCACTTTTTTCCATTGAAACAATCATTTGAATCCATTCTTCTGTTCTTTCTCTATCGACAAAATAAACATCCGTCACGGAAGGATTGCCTTGGGTTAACGTTCCCGTTTTATCAAAGGCAACGGCTTTAATTTCTGCTAAATTCGCTAAATACGTACCGCCTTTAAACAAGACACCTCTTTTAGCTAAATTCGAAATACCAGATAATGTTGCAGGAATCGCACTGGCTGCCAATGCACATGGTGAAGCCGAAATCATTAAAACCATGCCGCGATAAAAACTTATATACCATCCCCAATCAAAGAGGAAAACACCTGCTAAGATAAAGAGCGGGACCAAGGCTAATACGCTATTAACATATAATGGTTCAATCTTTTTAATTTTTGTCGCAGTTGGTGATAAGTTACGTTGGGATTGATCAACCAATGAGAGTATTTTAGCAAAGACGGTTTCTGTTGAATCTTTGGTCACCTTCATTGTCAATGTGCCATTACCATTAATCGTACTGCCATAGACCTCGTCACCAACCAATTTTTCTACTGGCATACTTTCACCATTAATAGAAGATTCATTTAGCAAACTGCCTCCGGTTACGATTACACCATCTGTTGGAATTTGATCGCCTGGTAAAATTTGTAATTGATCACCAATTTCCAATGTTTCAACAGCAACCAAAGTCACTTCGCCATTTTCTTTCATCAAACGCGCTTGCGTTGGGTTCATCTTCAATAAAGAAGTAATTTCACGTTTACTACGATTTTCAGCGTAATCTTCTAAGAAATGCGCACCAGCAAAAATTAAAATGAGCAACGCCCCTTCATCATAATCGCCAATAATTGCGGCCCCAATTGCAGCTAACGTCATTAAAACATGGACGTTTGGCCAAAGCTTTTTTAAACGCAGGCTATCCGCAATGGTTGCACCAATTCCTTCTAAAATGACATGGTACCCAGCCGTGATCATTGAAACTAACATTAGAAGGTTTGTAATAAAAGTGCTTGTTGGTAAAAAAAGCGCAATTAAATAGACAGCTAAACCAATCAGATATAAGACGACAGGAGATTTGCCATGGTTATGATTGTGTCCACAACTGGATGCAACCTGTCCATGTTCATGTTCGTGTTGGTGACTGCAATTATGATGTTTTTGTTTTTCTATAGTATTTGATTGTTGATGCTTAGATTCTGGTAACATATTAATCCCTCCACAATGAATATATGAATATCCATTCATTTGTTATCTTCATTATAGATGATTACTTATTCATTTGTCAAAGGTTTTTTCTAAAATTTAGCTACTCTTAAATCATTTTTCGTTAACGCAATACAAAAAAATCGGCAGAAATATTTCCACCGATTAAACCAAGTACCACTTATTCATTTGTTAAACTGCACATTTATTTTTCTTCTTTTAATAACCGTAACCCGTTTAAAATAACCAGAATCGTACTACCTTCATGACCAATTACTGCTAATGGAATCGTTAATTTCTGCATTAAATTCAAAATAATTAACGTCACAATGACTGTGACACTAAATAGAATATTTTGCTTGATAACTCGTTTCATTTTCTTTGAAAGACGGTGAGTATAAACAAGTTTGGATAAGTTATTTTCCATAATTACCACATCCGAAACTTCCATCGCAACATCGGTTCCCTCACCCATACTAATCCCAATGGTCGCGGTCGCAAGTGCGGGCGCATCATTGACTCCGTCACCCACCATGGCATTTTTACCATAAATTTCTTTTTGTTTTTTGACATGTTCAACTTTTTCAGCCGGCAATAATTCACTGAAAACCTCGGAAATTTCTGCTTCTTTCGCAATTGTTTCCGCTGTGTAGCAGTTATCGCCAGTTAACATTACTGTATGAATCCCTTGTCGATTAAAATATTGCACCGCTTCCTTAGCATTATTATTCAATGTATCCAGTAAGGCGATACCACCGATAAATTGATGATTTTTCTCAACATAAATAACGGTTTTTCCTTGTTTCTTCCAATCGAGTAACGCTTCTGGATCCAAGTCAGCCCCTCGTTTTTTACCAATGTAATAAGTATCCCCATTGTAATTACTTTGAATCCCCATGGCCGTAATTTCTTGGGTTTCTAGCGATTGACTCGTATAATCATTTTTCCAATGATTCACAATTCCCTGAGCGAGCGGGTGTGTACTTTTTTCTTCTAAACCTAAAACAAAAGGAATAATATCATTTTCATCACTCGCCCAATAGGTATCGGTGACGGTAAATTCTCCTTTGGTTAATGTTCCTGTTTTATCAAAAGCAATACTTTTCATTTCAGCTAATGCTTCGAGATAGGTTCCACCTTTAAACAACATTCCATGGCGCGCACCATTGCTGATTGCGCTTAGTAAAGCTGGCGTTGAACTTGCAACCAAAGCACATGGACTAGCAACAACTAGTAAGTTAACACCACGATAAATACTTTCAGTCCAAGTCCAATCAAAACCAAAATGGAACAATAAAATAGCTAAAGGAACACCGAAGACAATAATCATGACATAACGATTTTCAATTCGTTGAATAAAACTTTCAGTCTTCGTTTGACTGTTTTGTGCCTCTTCAACCAGTGCAATAATTTTAGCAATCACCGTCTCTGATTGTTCACGATTGACTTCGATTTCCAGAGCATCACCTAAATTTAACGTTCCGCCAAAAACTTCATCTGTTGGTTGTTTTAAACGTGGAACACTCTCACCATTAATGACGGATTCATCAATTTCCGACGCGCCTTCTAAAATAATGCCATCGATTGGAATATTTTCCCCTTTAAAAATTGCGACCCGATCACCTAGAACGAGCTCACTCGTCTCAACTAACTGATATTCGCCCGAAGCCAAAATCTTACGGGCTTTTTTGGGTTGTCTATCTAGCAAGCGATTAATTTCACGCGCACTTTTTTCGGTTGTGAATTCTTCTAACAAATGACTCAAACTAAAAATAAAAATCAATAACGCGCCTTCACGCCAATCACCAATTAAACCTGCACTGACTGCAGCTAAGATCATCAATAAATCGACATTAAAATGTTTGTCTTCAAATAGCTCTTTCAAGCCATTCCAAGCAATTTCTAATCCACCCGTTGTAACTGAAAGGACAAAAAGTACCCAACTATGCGGCCAGCCAAACCCCAAATCCATAATTAATCCTATCACCAAAAATAAGATACAACTGGCAGTACTTAAAAATTGTGTGTTTCCTTTAATTTTTTCCATGATTCCCACTCCTCTCACGAATAATCACTTATCCATATACCTACCATAGCACCAACATCAACGATAAGATATAACTTGAAAAAGAGAATCATTTTCAATAAGAGGTTATTCTTTTGAACGTTTTGATACGAGAGATAAGCGAGCATTATAGAAAATTGGGCTGTGATTTTATCCTAATGAACTCTTATCTCCGAGTAGCAGCTCAAAAAATACCGTTTCAATCAGAAGTTATTCTTTTGAGCGTTTTGATATGAGGGTTAATTCTAAAATCTCATATCTTCATTCTATACAAAAACTATACAAAAAAGAGTCGGAAAAGTGCTGATCACTTCACCGACTCTTTTTTTATGGTGTTGCCTCACTAACATAAATTCCTTCAATTTCAGTCCAATAGGTGGTTTCATCGGTATTTTCATCCACCATTATTTCTATATAACTGAACATCACAACACCTTTAATTTCTGGACTTTCAAAATTAAATTGTAAATCAGAAACTTCTAATGCCTCACCTTTTTCATTGAATTCAACTGTTGGAGGATATTTTTCCATTAATTGATTAATAGTTGTTGTTAGCGACTCTTTTAAAATTTGGCGCTCATCGAGTGTCACTTCTATCGTAGGTGGTTGGTTAATTGCATCATCTTGTTGCCATTTAATTTTGAACTCACCTTGTGCGCCCTTAAATGTGCCAATTTGCTCTTTTGCGCTTTCACTATAAACCAAAGGTACTTGCCAATCAAACGGACT
>DXBN01000045.1 GCA_019116505.1 Candidatus Enterococcus avicola
ATTTTTTCTATGTTATCTTCATTTAAAGCAATGTCTCTAACAGTAAAATCTATATCTCCGGTTGCTCGATTATCCAAACCATAAGATGTTGTAAGTAAAAATCCACCTTTTATAATCAAATAATCTGAATACTCTGTTTCACTTATTTCAGAAACGAATTGATCCATAGCATATAGACCATACAACTGTTGCGCTGGCAGTCCAGTTTCTTTTGATTTTTTGCTAATTAAATTTTTCATCTTTTGCTTACTTAGCACTTGTCAAAATCCTTTCATTTATTAGTTCTTCGACATTAAATCTTTTGCCATATTCTTTTAATCGTTCAATATTTTTATCTGCTCTGCCTAAATAATCGTCAATCATTTCATCTACTAGTCCAGGTTCAGCTGTTTTAGATACCAACATATCAATAACTGTTTTTTCTAGATTTGTGACTCTTAACGGATTCGAATCCCAACTATCAAGCACATCAACGTATTCTTTATCTAACGCTTTGTTCACAATATAATATGGTTTTATATTTTGATTCTTAGCATTGATTAAATTATACCCTCTCGGAAACGACAAGTGATACATAAAAGGATAATTTGTACTTAGCCAATGTAACATTACAGCAGTCTCATGAGAATAAACACCTTTAGGATATTTCAACTGAAGCAAATATAAATCATCGTAATACGTGTCATCCAGGAAGTAAATACCTCGACTGTACTTTTGGATGTCCATTCGCTCGACAGCCCTTCTAAGCGTTGAATCATCAATTCCGTATCCTTGTGCCATCTTGGTTGTTAAGATACCATTATTGTCTCCAAATGCCTGGATTAATTTTGTTTGAATCATAATATTCACCTCAGTTGTATTATACCACTAATTCACGCTTCATACACAAATAAATAATTATCTGATTTGTATTATCATCTTTGAATACTCATTCGTTTTTGGCTCTCAAATATCTGATGCCGCTCTCTACTGGTCAATCTATGAAGATTTTTTTCTTGCCCAACCACTTGATCCATAATATCGATAAACTCCTTAACTGTATTATATACCTCTTCAAAAGCTTGGCTTTTTTATTCAATTTTCGTCCAACCTGCAATATAAGGAACAGCTTTTCTGAAGTGTTCATTCTAAAATGTTTGCAGATAATGTATGATATTAATTCCGCTTGAGACTACTTTGTAGCAGGACTAAATTTAGATCCTTCTTCATTGCTATTGTGCAACTTGGCATGAGCTAATTCATGAATAGAAGTTGCTAATGATTGTGTTTCTGTATTTCTAGAATATATTAAAATTTCTCTTCTTGTACCTGAAATACCTTCAGCATGAGCACCCTTAGCAAGGCCTAACTCAGATTCTTTCATGTCACTAATATTGATATTTAAAGATTCCGCTAATTTATCCATTCCTTTTCTCAAGTACTCAGCATTATCTCCGTCTTTAATTTCAAAATTAAACAAATACTGTGGGTGAAAAATAGCCACCACATATTCTGGATACTTCTAATTCTAGTGTTCCTACACGTATCGTAAAGCAGCACTCATAATAGCTATTTCGTTGGCTTTGTCGATTTCCTGTTCGTCCATATTCTTTTGCTTGAATATATTCTGTTCGTTGATTTTCTATTAGTTGATTAAATAACTACCAATAACTCAAGCAATCCACTTAGCTACAGCACACAAAATTTTCAGTATATTCATCCCTCATCCGGGATAGGAGCTGGAGCCACCTCCTTCTTTTAGACATACAAAAAAATCCCCTCATAGTGAACTAGAATTTTTGTTTCTATCTAGTGCCTACTATGAAAGGAATTTATCATTCTTCTACCGGTTCTGACTATTATTTTTTTCATACTGGCCCCTGCAACGCTCATTGACAGACAACCATTTTTTAGCCAAGTAGACAAATAATAGGATTATAAGTCTTATTCATTTCGCATTTTTTCATTAATTTCAGATAAAATCAATTCAATATAGCCTTCTTGATAGGCTTTTTTATGACTAATTTTCATCTGTTCTGCAATTGGTTTTAATTTTTCATGATTTATTTTTTGAAGTTGTTTTAATTGTTGGGGTAGTAACGGACTCAATTTCTGTCCCATTTGATAACTTTCTAGCGACATTCCGATTGTTTGAGCATGTTCGGGAAACATCTCAATTAATTTTTGGGCCATCAACAGTCCTTCTGGATCTAAATCGCCACTATAATAGAGCGTCACATTATTTTCACTTAATTTACGTAAAAGCTGCCAAACGGCATACGTAAATTGACCACTCGAACAAATAATCGCAATTTCAGGAACAAGCTCGACTAATACTGAGTACACTGCTGAGTTTTCAATAATTAAAACCTTATTACCCTGGCCAGGATAGATGCTCTCCATACGTAAAATTTCCTTCAAAGGAACATTCCACGCAATCCCTTCATGCCAAGCTTGCAACCACATTTGACTCATCGTCTTATTTTGCTCGGCAACCAATCCACGAATCGAAACAAAGTTATGAATATCATCTTTTAATAATTTAAATTCATTTAATATGCTGTTCTTTTCCTCGACCAAAGTTAATTTTTGCTCATTTGTTGTTTCTTGAGAAAGTACGGTTAATATTTGCAAAAACAAACGTCCACCCATTTCATTTTCATCAAAGAAATGGGCATCACCAGTTTGCTGATAAGCAAAAAAAGGTAAATGTGTCATTTCTTTTGGTAACTGTTGCAAAGCTTTTGAAACAACCTCAAAAATCTTAAACGTTTCTCCTGAATCTTCGAGCCATTTAGTAAGTTGTTTTACCGTTAGAATTTTACTAAATAACGGATCAATTTGATTCAACTGAGTAATAAAATTAGCATAACGTATGTTTTCTTGTTCTTCAACTTCTGATTTTAACTGCAAGGGCTTCTTCGTGACAAATACAACAAAATCCATAAGTGACCATTGTAAGGAACTGCTTTTTAACGCTTGTTCAAATAATAATATACTAATATTCCTACGACTTAACCACTCCCATTCCGTAATCCCTAGAAACCGACGTAAAGGCTCATCATCTGTTTTTTGAAATAACTGGCGACCCACAGAAACACCAAAACTCCCTTTTAAATAATAACGTCGTGCTAATTCTTTGCCTAGTTTTTGAAAAACCGCTTGTTTTAAAAAGACTTTTGCTTCAGTCAAATTATCCATGGACATACTCCGTTAACAAATGTTTCGTCTGTCCATCCCAATGGTAACGAATCGGGGTCACTAAATTTGTATTTTGCGGTCGCAGTAACTCATAAATCATCAAACTAGAAACGGTTGGATAATCACCAAATAAGGCTTGGGAATTCATGACATAGTTAAAGCCTAATTCCTCACAGGCTTCGAATAAATCGGCAATATTGGCATCGTCAATTCCTGCAAAAGCTTCATCTAACGTTATCATGCGTGGACTCCATTCTTTGGCATCTAAATAACGAGAATAGACAGCTGCAAATAATGGCAGATACATCGCTACGGCTTTTTCTCCGCCACTGAATTTATTAAATTGTCGATCACTCAACGTTTGGGGACTATAGCCTTCATTTGCCCGTTTATATTTCATTTCAAACTCAAACCAATCGCGATAATCGAGCGCTTGAGTAATTGCTTGAAAAAGCGTCGTTTGTTCATCTGCTTGATTAGCAGTAAATTCTTGTGCATAATAAACTTTTTCTTGAAAGTGTTGTGCAATGGCATTGCGATCTGCTTCTGATAAAATTTCAACTGGTTTTTGTAATAACTCAACTAATTTCGCCGTTCCTAAATCTTTATCGCTATTACTTGTCGCTGGTTTCCATTGAATACTTAATGTAAGTCCTGATGAATTTTTTCTACTCTTCAATAATTGGTTCATTTGTCCAACCCACTGCATCGATTGCTTAATTCGACTACGTAACACTTTACCGACAGATTCTAAAATGATTGTTTTAAAAAGTTGCTCATCTTCTTTTTTAGATAAGTCCTGAAGCGTCATTTGTTGCTCCACCAATTTATCAAGTAATTCAAACGTACTATGATTTTGATTATCTGCAACAAAAATAGGTTCCTTATAGTGATTGTACTGGGAAAAATCTCCTAATTTCAGCTCAATTTCTTCAGGTAATTCAACATCAATGTTATTTAAAATTTTTGGTTGATAATTTCCGAGTTGATCGACAATAAAATTAAATTGACGCAAAACGCGATCAGATAATTCTCGTAATTTCACGCTGTTTTCTGGTAACGCGACTGATTGAGCTTGTAAAAGTAAATCTTCAATTACGAAACGTTTATGACATAACTGATGCCAAAATTTTTCTTTAAATTGGCTCGTTTCTAGCAGCTCTTGTTGCATAGCTAATTGACTGCGGCTCGTTGCCAGTGACTCTGTGAAAGCTAATTCTTCTTTACGTAAATTAACTACTTGACCTTCTCGTATTTTTTGCTCTGTTTTTGCCATAGATAGTTGCTGTTGGAGTTCTTCCACATTAACTAATTTTTGCTGTTTTATATTTTCATCTATTAAACGTTCTTGCCTCATAATTTCAGCTGAACTATCAGCTATCTCGTATAATAACTCATCAATTTCTTCCGCTAGATTCGCAATATTTTCTTTTAAAGTTTCAACTCTGGGTTTTTGCGCTAAATGGACTAAATAGTTTTGATATGCATCATTTAAATTTGCTTCATAATTTTGAGCATAAACAATGGCATCTTCATAAGCTTCTTGTGTCAAAGCCAAACCATGCTTTACAGATTGCTCATGTAAGGCATTACGTAACACTAATAGGCCTTGTTCTTTCCCGTTTCGTTCTTCTTGCTTACGTGCCTTTTCTTCGATTTTTGATTGTAACTTTACAGCCAATCGATTTAAATACTCAATGCTTTGATACACTTCATTTCCACTTGGAAAAGTTCGATAATCAGCTGCCATTTGTTGCTCTAGTTGCATAAAGCTTTCAATCTCAGCTTCGACTTGAGTAATTTCCGTCGCTAATTGCTCAATTTCCCTACTTAAAAGGGAAATCATTTGTTGGCGATAACGTTCTTGACTCGCAGACCCAATATAAGCTACTTGATAATCTTCGGGCATTGCTCCCATTAAATTAGCGATTTGATAAGTCCCATCTGGATAAATCGTTGGATGACTTTCACTTGCTTCATCATACAAAATACTTTGAATCACATCTGCAACAAGCGGTTGCAATTTTACTGGCGTTTCCGGACTAACGACCAAATAATCTGCCAACGTCGAACCAAAAAATACTGGTGTAGGTAAAATTTGCAAATCACTCGCCAAAGCTAGCCCATTTGATGACACCAATGCATCTAAAATACCTGAAGCGTACAGCGCACCTTCAATTCGTTGCTTTTGCTCAGCAGTGACACCTTTTACAAAGTCAATACTTTGATAAAAACTAATAAATGGCTCCGTTGTACCTAGCTTTTCACGATTTTCCTGACGAGCAGACGTTCGAAAAGGTTCAGGCATTTTTTGGTTTTCCCATTCATGTATTTCTACTTGTTTTTGTTTTTTTTGTTCCAAAAGTAGTAAACGTTGATTTTTTAATGGCATCAAGCGGTGTTGATTGGTCTCACGAGCCGACTCATAACTTTGTCGCACAGGTGCAAGTATATACTCTTCACGAACTTCTTCTTCCAATAATTGATCCATTCGGTATAGTAATTCACTCGTATTAGCTATATCTAATTCAAAATGCGCTTTTTGATGCCATTTTTCAAAAGCTTGTTTCCAACTTTCGATTTCTGATTGGCGAGTTTGTTGCCATTGACGAATGTCTCGTTCCGTTTCATCAACTCTTTGTTGCAAATTAGCGACTTCACGATCAATTAAGACGAACTGTTCCTTCAAGGTCACGTACTTACGTAAATCCTGTTGAATGACTTGTAGCTGTTGTTTTTTTTGTTGAATTTCTTTTTGCCAATAACGATAATCTTCTTCACTAATATTGGTACGCATTTTATTAGCGTAAGTCGTATCAAATTCTTCGAAACGTAAATACTTCACGTATTGTTCATTATCAATTAAATACTCTTCTACGGCTGCTAGACAAGCTGAAACTTGTAATTCTTGTTCCTCATGCTGTTCTTTTTGCTCATTGATTCGAATTTTCTTGCGTTCGATATTTTCATTGTTTTTATCCAATTTTGTTCGAAGCACATCCAATTGTTCTTGTAACTCTTGTCCTCTTTGAACTAAATTCATTCCTTCATGTTGATTTAACTCTAAAATACTTTGGCTAAGTGCCATCAATTGACTTTGATGCTCGTTAATCGTTTGTTTGACTTGCTCTAGGGCTTGTTCATCTCGCTGAATTTTTCGCGCCTTTTTACGGTTTTCCGCTGTTAATTGTTCGACTTCATCCTTTAAAGCTAACCACTTACCCGCAATTTGACCATCGTGTTCTTGTTTAAAACGATCATACAACTTCGTAAATTGCTTTAAATCTTTAATTTCGTTGCCTAAATCTTCTAAACGATCACGATGCCCATCCAATTGCTCAATCGTTTTTGCTAAGGTTAATAATTCATCTTCTTTTAATTTAGGTAAAGAATCATGTAAGATTTTATAAATTACAGAAGGCTTAAAATCTCTTGATAGTTTTGGATTTCTTAAATTGATTAATAGCTCAATCAACTCTTCGAACTGCTCAATATCTTCAAAACCAAAAATACGTTCATTTACAAAATGTTTATACGCTCGTTGATTTTCAAAGACACGACCAACATCAACCAAGCGATTCGTTAACTTACGTTTCGTATTTGGGATAATTTCATTTTTTCGTGGTTCTTCATATAATTCAAAATCAATACCAATGCGTTGATTATTTTCGACTGCAAAAAACCATTTATTTAACGTTCCACCGCGTTTTGCATACATGCCGATTCCAACTGTTAAAAATTCTTCTCGGTCTTGACGTTTGACCTCTAAAAACAAATAGCCAATCCCTTCATCACGCTCAGAGACTCCTTTTTCCCCAAGTAAATAATCCACCATTTTACGGTCTTGAGAACCAAAAGAATCGAGACGTGCTGCCCGTGTATCACCATCTAAAAGTACTGGAAAGAGACTTTGCATCGTCAGTGACTTGCCTGAACCATTCGTTCCCCTGAGTAACATGCGACCATCTGAGAATTCAAAAATTTGATTTTGGTAGTACCAAAAATTTAATAATCCGACTCGATTAACAACCCACTGTTTCATTTAATTTCTCCATTTCTGCGATTAAGCGACTCATCGTTGGCAAAATCATAATTTGTTGTCCATTCTCTTGTAGTAATCCCCAATCATATCCTCGTTGTAAGAGTGTGCTCCCTAATTGTGGTAAACTCATTTCACTAAACTCTTTTGACCAATAAGCTTGATAATTACTTTGCAATTCTAATAACAAATTCGACCATTTTGCCTGGGTAATCGTGATTACGCCATGACTTGATGGATCTAGTTCGGCCTTACGAATCAAAGTCGCTAACTGAATCATCAAGTCATCAATTACCCGACGACTTGGAAATACCTCTTGCCGCGACTCACGATTCTCTAACGTGAATGCAGCGTAATCACGATACAATTCAAAACGAAAATCTGTATTGTTTTCTGTATACTCTTCCATCCAGTGATAATAATTTCGTAAACGATTAAAAACTTCCTCGTTTTCTGGCGTACGTTGAATCATAGGCTCTAACATTAAACGCTGATATAACAGCTGATTTTCTTCTAAGTTTTGACTTGCTTGCACTTCCGACCAAAACATCCCAAAATTTTCATATTGAGTGTAAGATTGTGGGGCTCTTGCTAAAAAAGCACGTGTTTGTGGCGTTGTTTGAAACAAAACT
>DXBN01000046.1 GCA_019116505.1 Candidatus Enterococcus avicola
CAGCCAAGATTTATCGATGATTCGTGCCTTAAATCCAATGTATGCCATTCAATTAATCTTAAATCCAGATAACCATTTAGGGATTTTAATCTTAGGGAATATTTTCTTAGCGACAACAGGTGCAGAAGCACTGTATTCAGATATGGGGCATGTTGGCAAACGTAATATTTATTTTAGTTGGCCCTACATTAAAGTTTGTCTTATTTTGAATTATTTAGGGCAGGGAGCTTGGTTAAATAACGCTATTGAAGAGGGTCTGTATTTAGAAGTTGAGAATCTCAATCCGTTCTTTATGATTTTACCGGAAGGTTGGCTTGTATTCGGTGTGTTATTAGCGACGGTAGCGGCTGTTATTGCTTCACAAGCATTATTATCAGGTTCGTTTACACTCGTTTCTGAAGCGATTAAATTACGCTTATGGCCGCGTTTAAAATTGCTTTATCCAGGAACAACGATTGGGCAAGTATATATTCCATCAATTAATTTCTTGCTATGGCTTGCTTGTTCGACAATCGTATTGACCTTTCAGACGTCGACTCATATGGAAGCAGCCTATGGACTATCAATTACGATTACGATGTTAATGACGACGATTTTACTGTATTTTTATTTAATTAAAGAAAAATATTCGAAAATTTGGTCCTTATTAATTACGACTTTCTTTGCCATTATTGAAAGTATTTTCTTTCTTTCAAGTGCTTCGAAATTCTTCCACGGAGGTTATGTCGCAATTTTAATGGCTATCATGATTATTATTGTAATGACCATCTGGCAATGGGGAAATAGCATCGAGGAACGAGAAGCAGAAGAAGTCGATTTAAAGACGTTTATTCCTCAGTTAGAGGCGCTTCGACAAGATCAAAGCGTGCCAATGTTTCAAACGAATGCGGTATTCCTTGTGCCGCGAATGGAAGGCGATTTGATAGGGAAACAATTTTTATATTCCATTCTTGATAAGCAGCCAAAACGAGCAAAAGTTTATTGGTTCGTAAATGTGGTGGTGACTGATGAACCTTACACTCAATCTTATGCGGTTGATACACTCGGCACAGATTTTATCGTTAAGGTAAAATTATACCTCGGTTTTCGTGTCAACCAAGAGGTCAATGTTTACATTCGACAAATCATTATTGATTTAATGAAGGAAGGGCGATTGCCTAAACAACCTCAAAGGTATTCGATTATGCCTGGTCGCAAAGTCGGTGATTTCCAATTTGTTTTAATTCAAGAATCATTATCGAATAATACGGAATTAAGTCGTTGGGAACGACAAGTTATGCAAGCAAAATTGTTTATTAAACGTTACGCAACGACGCCTGAAAACTGGTTTGGATTAGAATATAGCGAAATTAAACGTGAGCTTGTCCCACTAGTGATTGGTAAAGTACGAAAAACCCATTTAACAAAAACAGAAAAAATATAAAGAAAAATCATTTCTCAATGCACGACCTTGTTCGAAAGTTCATCCTAGAACAAGGTCAAAGTGCAAAAAGAAATGATTTTTTATTGTTTATACGTACGAATCGTCTCCTCAACGGAAACAAGACTGAACGGTAAGTCATCTTCAAAAGTATTCGATTGGTTGATATCCAGTTGATCTTCAAACATGGCTTCATATTCAGCGATGCTTAATTTTTGGCGATTGGCTAATAATTGTTGATGGGCTTCTTTTTGTAAGAAAGCGTCATAACCTTCTACAAGTATGCCACTAAAAAATTCAGAAACCGCACCAGAACCGTAGCTAAATAAACCAATTCGGTTACCTGCCGCTAAACTAGTTGCATTTTCTAGTAGCGAAATAAGTCCAAGATACAAAGAGCCTGTATAGAGATTTCCAACTTTTCGACTATAAATAATGCTTTCTTCATAGGCCTTTAATATTTTTTCCTGTTCACTTTCAGTTTCACTTTCTAAAATGGAAAGTAAGGCTTTTTTGCCCATTTTAGTATAAGGAATATGGAAGGCTAATGCATCGAAATCGGCTAAAGAGCGTTGGTATTTTTCTTGGTAATAATGCCAGACTTTTTGGAAAGATTCAATATAGGTAGCATTTGAAAGTGGGCCATTGACTGTTGGATGTGGGTGACCAATGGGGCGCCAAAAATCATAAATATCTTGAGTGAGCATCGCATTTTGATCTTCTAAAACTAAAATACGAGGATCACGGCTAATAAGCATTGCCACGGCACCGGCTCCTTGCGTCGGTTCACCGCCAGAGTGTAAACCATATTTTGCAATATCAGAAGCGATGACTAAAACTTTACTATTTGGATGCGTTAATACATGGCTTTTGGCCAGTTGAAGTCCAGCCGTTGCACCGTAACAAGCTTCTTTGATTTCAAAAGAACGTGCAAAAGGTTGTACCCCTAATAAGCGGTGTAAGACAACAGCAGAGGCTTTTGATTCATCAATACTTGTTTCTGTACCAACAATCACCATTTCAATGGCTGCTAAGTCTTCTGGTGTGAGTATTTGTTTTGCGGCATTGGCTGCAAAAGTGACAATATCTTGTGATTTAGGACATACGGCCATCTGCTCCTGACCAATCCCGATTAAAAATTTATTAGGATCGACATCGCGCGCGATTGCTAAATCGGTCATATCGACATAATAAGGTGGAACAAAAAAATTAATTTTATCAATCCCAACGTTCATTGACATTCTCCTTTGAAATTCTATCCTTATTAATTTACCACAAAAAATTACTTTAATCGAAAAAAATGATAAGATTTTAAAGTTTATTAAAAAATCGGAACGCAGAGAAAGAAATTTAAAAGATTATTTGTTTTTTTTACTGCACATGCTATAGTTCAATTGAGTGTTTGTGTCTGAAAGCTTAGTTGATAAGCTTCAATAAGGATACAAAAAAGCATAGGCAACGTTAGAAATAACGATTGTGACGTTTTTTTTCGTTAAAATATAGTTAACGAGAGAAAATCAACGAATAAGGAGTAGATGAGTCAAATGGGGAAAAAATTTTATCAACTGTTACCTAAGGAACGTTTAACGCAGCTAGAAGAACAAGGGAAAATAACAGTAGAAATGAAACAAGAATTGGAGAAAGTCGTACTTGATTCTCAAGTCGCTAATCATTTAATTGAAAATCAAATTAGTGAGTTTCCAATTCCTTTAGGTGTGGCTTTGAATGTGATTGTTAATCAAAA